>JACREZ010000023.1 GCA_016212665.1 Ignavibacteriota bacterium | reverse complement strand
GGTACTATTTGTATTCGCATCAATGTGAAAAGTTCTATTTTCCTGATATTTCACCCATCCGGTGAATTCGTCTAACAGTCATACGCGTTATTGTTCAATAGGTTACATGATTATTGGGGTGTCTATAGCGGGGATAAGGATCAAAAGTATTTTCTTTCGGGAATTTGTTTTTCGGAATAATTTGGCGAAATTTTCCCCCACACGCTTATACTGTTGAAAATCAATTCAAAAAGGAACGATATGGACATCAAACTTATCCCGGTAGAAAAACCTGCAGACATGAATTTCATTCTCGGTCAGTCGCATTTCATCAAAACCGTGGAGGATATTCATGAGGCAATCGTCTCAACGAATCCGAACATGAAGTTTGGCGTTGCGTTCTGTGAAGCGTCAGGTCCGTGTCTCGTCCGGTTTTCCGGCAATGATGAAAAACTGATTGCGCTTGCGAAGTCGAACGCGTTCTCTCTTTCGTGCGGACATTCATTTATCATTTTTATGGAGAGCGGGTTTCCGGTTAACATTCTTAACACCATCAGGAACGTTCCTGAAGTTTGTGGAATATTTTGCGCAACGGGAAATTCCGTACAAGTCATCGTTGCGGAATCAGAACAGGGACGCGGAATTTTGGGAGTAATTGATGGAGAGAAATCGAAAGGAATCGAAACGGAAAACGACATTAAGCACCGGAAAGAATTTCTCAGGAAGATAGGATATAAACTTTAAGCTGTGAGATGAGAGCGTAGGGCGTAGAGCAAAGAGCAGTAACTCTCTACTAACCACTCACTACTCACCAATCACAAATTACAAATGACGATTGACAAATGACATTAAACAAAATATTTCCATACATAATGATATGTGTGATAGTGATTGGATGCGCGCCGAGCAAACAACAAATTCAAGAGGTGATAAGAGAAGAACTTGCATCCATGATGGAGCAAAGAGCAATCACCGATGCGAAGACAATAGGACCGTACAGCCCGGCGCAGCAGGTCGGGAATTTTCTTTTTGTTTCAGGTCAGATTGCCTTGAATTCCGAAACAGGAAAACTCGAAACCGCCGACATCGAAACGGAAACAAAACAAGCATTACACAATCTGATGAATATACTGAAAAGCGCAGGCTACGATTCAAGCGATGTCGTTTCGACAACAGTTTATCTCAAAGACATCAACGATTTTGCAAAGATGAACGCTGTGTACGCCAAGCATTTTCAGGAAGGAAATTATCCTACACGTGCAACGGTGCAGGTTGCCGCGTTGCCAAAAGATGCGCGAATTGAAATTTCCGCCATCGCTTACAAATCAACCAGCAAATAACAAAGAATCAAAACTCAACACCCGAAACTCAAAACAATGAACAGAACAATAATAAGTCCGCGAGGAACACAACTCAATTGCAAGGGCTGGATTCAGGAAGCCGCCTTGCGTATGTTAATGAACAATCTTGACCCAGAAGTTGCCGAGAAGCCGGACGAACTCATCGTCTATGGCGGAACCGGAAAAGCCGCTCGCAATTGGGAATGTTTCGATGCAATTGTAAGCACACTGAAAAAGTTAGAGAACGACGAAACACTTCTCGTCCAGTCAGGAAAGCCGGTGGGCGTTTTCAAAACGCATACGGATGCGCCGCGCGTTCTTATTTCCAATTCGATGCTCGTTCCGCATTGGGCGACGTGGGATGAGTTTCGCAGACTCGAAGCGCTCGGTTTAACAATGTACGGACAAATGACCGCCGGCAGTTGGATTTATATCGGTTCACAAGGAATTTTGCAGGGAACCTATGAAACGTTTGCCGCGTGTGCAGAAAAATATTTCGGCGGCTCGCTTGCAGGGAGATTGCTCGTCACCGCCGGACTCGGCGGTATGGGTGGCGCACAACCGCTCGCCGCAACGATGAACGGAGCCGCATGTCTTGCCATCGAAGTTGACCGATCGCGTATCGAAAAGAGATTGAAGACAAAGTATGTTGATGCAATTGCTGAATCGCTTGATGAAGCGTTGGCGATTCTTCAAACAGCAAAAGAGTTGAAAGAACCGAAATCAGTTGCACTGCTCGGCAATGCGGCGGAAGTTCTTCCCGAACTTGCCGCACGCAATATTCATGTTGATGTGTTGACCGACCAGACATCCACACACGACACGTTGAACGGTTACGTTCCCGCTCACATGAAGTATGAAGAAGCGCTGGAACTAAGAAAATCAAATCCTGAACAATACAAGAAACTTGCACGAGCATCCATTGTTGAACATGTTCAGGCGATGCTTGCGTTGCAAAAGCACGGAGCGGTAACATTCGATTATGGAAACAATATTCGCGGCGAAGCATTGGCAAACGGATTGACCAACGCCTTCGATATTCCCGGCTTTGTGCCAGAGTATATTCGCCCGTTGTTCTGCGACGGGAAAGGTCCGTTCCGCTGGGCGGCTCTCTCAGGAGAAGCGGAAGATATTTACCGAACAGACAGAGCAGTGCTTGAAACATTTCCGGAAAACAAACCGCTGTGCCGTTGGATTGAAAAAGCACAAAAGGAAGTCAGTTTTCAGGGATTGCCGGCGCGTATTTGTTGGCTTGGTTACGGAGAGCGTGCAAAGATGGGAAAAATCTTCAATGAACTTGTTGCGCGTGGTGAAGTGAAAGCGCCAATTGTGATTGGTCGTGACCATCTCGATTGTGGTTCGGTTGCATCGCCAAATCGTGAAACGGAAAAGATGAAAGACGGTAGCGATGCGATTGCCGATTGGCCCATCCTCAACGCGTTGCTTAATGCTGTAGGCGGCGCAAGTTGGGTAAGTGTGCATCATGGCGGCGGAGTCGGAATCGGAATGAGTATTCACGCGGGAATGGTTGTCGTTGCTGACGGAACAAAAGAAGCGGAACGACGGCTCGATCGCGTATTAACGTACGACCCGGGAATGGGAATCGTTAGGCATACTGATGCAGGATATGAACGGGCGATTGCGAATGCAAAGAAGTTTGATGTGAATATTCCGATGTTAAGTTGAAAAAAGAAGCATTGTTTCTTAAATTGTCAATGAATATATTCAAGAGAAATAAGGATAAACTTGATGTCTTACACAACATTTATAAGCTATGATACTTCCCCGACAGAACAAGTTGTTGTTTATCGGCTCCAAACATTAGCATCTGTCAATGGAATAAATGTTCTGCTACCTCAGCGAAACGGTGTTCGAATAACGGATGAAACAAAACATCGAATAGACATTTCTGACAGTGTTCTGGTTTTTCTTACTTCCAAGTTTACACCGCAAGTAAGGGAAGAACTTGCTTATGCTGAAGGAAAGGGAAAACTCGTGATCCCTATTTATGAAAAGGGTGTAAAACTCTCCTCGGTGAAAAACAGAGACCAGTGGGTTGAGTTTAACCCAAACGAATTACAATTAGGAATTATCGAAGACCATATTGTACAACTGTTGAAAACGAAAAAGAAAAAAAAGGCAAATGAGCAAGCGTTGCTTTTGGCTGGACTCGGGATAGTGCTCTTTGCAATGTTAGCATCGAAAAAATAACCGTGGAGAAGAATCTACCGACTGCAGTCATTGATACCTCTGTACTTATTGGTCTTCATCATCTAAACCTTTTATGGGAGCTCACAAATCTGTTTCACAGAATTCATGTTCCTGTATCAGTTCGGAATGAATTTATCGAAAGGAACGAACGGACAAATCTTCGCGATGCGATAAGTGAATTGATTTCCGGGAAATTCTTTTTACCTTGTGATGATTATGATTCAGCAGAGGTCGAAATACTTCGTTTGGCAGGTTTGCACTATGGAGAATCTGAAGTCATTTCACAAGCGAAGCAACTTGAAGCAACAGTTATACTCATGGATGAGAAAAAGGGAAGAAAAATTGCCATGAGAGAAGGAAGAAGTGTGAAAGGAACAATTGGGCTCTTGGCGATATTTGAAACTCTCAAAATAATTGTTTTGAAAGATGCGGTGGAAAAATTGATTTCAGAAAAGAAGTTCAGAATCACTGAAAAAATAATCGAAGAAGCAAGAAGGGATGCACGTCGCTATTTCGATAACGAATCGTGAACCCTCGCGATGGACAACTGGTATTTAAATAAAATTATTTTGAGCAGATTTGGTCGTACAATTATTGTTTAAACAAAAAGAGAAGAAGCACGAATTCTTAACTATTTGAAAGCAACAGGTATGCGAGTAGGTTTACTTATCAATTTTGGAAGCACGGGGAGACTCGAATGGAAACGATTTATCTATTAAAACAAAAACTGACAACTTGGTGCCTCTTTGTGTCCTTTGTGGTTGCGGTTGTTTGCTCAGATGCACCCGCACAAGAACGGGTTTGGACGATGGTCGGAATGGAAAACGGAATGCACGAAGTACTTCGCAGTATAGATGGTTCATTCGGAGCGACAAACCTTCCATTCACAATTTCCATCTGGCTGTTTGATGCTGAATCAAAACAATTATATATACCGGAACAACTTCTATCAAGTGAATGTGTTGCCTCGTTGAAAAAAGGTTATTTACCAATCTCAATATTTTCTTATCCTGCCGGAAACTTCAGTGTCGAGACACATCTCTTTGTCAACTCGCACGGCGACGTTGATGAGGATGCAGTTGCCTATTGCCGTATCATCGTACAAAACAATTTACCGACCCAAGCAAATGCAAAACTTGTTCTTGTGCTTCGTCCGACCTTAGTAGATGGTAATGCGGGCGCAGTCAGTTCTGTTCTTTTTGATAAAACATCAATGTCGGTGAGTGTGAATGATTCGCTCACAATGTTGTTTGATGAAGCGCCGGATGTATTTTTTGAGTTGTCTCGGGACGACTCGTCAATGTTAAGCAAGGTGATACAATCAAACAAACGAAATGATTCTTTGCAGATAGAAACATTGAGTAGTCGGCAGAACAATGTTTCGTGCGCGTTTGTATTTCCTGTTTCCTGTTCGGAATCGAGAAGGCGCTGGCAAACGACAGTGCAAATTCCGATGTCGTTCAAAAAATCAAAAGAGGAAATGACGCGCCTGCGAAGGTTGAATGCTGAGTCGGAAGAAACGGATGTCGCACGATATTGGGAGCGGCGTTTGAGAAAGGATGCGGTGAATATTTCGTTGCCTGATGAACGTGTCGAAAACTCCTACTTCGTTTCGCTTGCGTATCTTCTGATTGACATGGACAATGAAATGTTGCAAAGCGGTCCCGTCCCGGATGAAAAAGGTGAAGCATTCGATTATTCACAGAGCCTTCAAGCGCTGCTGCAATCCGGCTTCAATGAAATTGTCAGGCAGAATTTGATGAACCCTTCTTTCCAATCAGAACAATACATTTCACAAGCGGCAACGTTTTATCGTTTCACACGGGACATAGATTTTTTGAAGTTGGCGTGGAAATCAATCCTCGCCGTTGCTGAACAACACCAAAACGATTCCCTGTTTATCAATGAATTACATGAGGCTGTATTTCTTGCGCGACAACTTGAGGAGCGGGACGATGTGAAACGATTTAAAAACGCACTCAAGAAATTGGAAAAACACGCTCCAACTGCCGACAAAACCAGCAAAATTGACACGAATTCAATCTATGCTACAAACGGTGTCATTCATTCAAGCAATGCGGCGGCAAGCACGATGTGCGTAATTCGCGCTTGTCTCTTGTATGAAGAAAAAGAACGGCTTATTCTTGGCGCGGGGATTCCGAAAGTATGGTTACATGCAGGAGAGAAAATTCAAATAGAAAACATGCCGACTCATTGGGGAACGATATCATATACAATTCTTGTTGGCAAAGACGGAAAGAAAATTTCGTTTAAACTTTCGGGCGATGTTGAACCACCGGATGGATTTGTTCTCCGGCTTCCGTTCAAGGAAAACGAAATTGAACGAGCGACACTCAACCGTCGCGAAACCGCTGTTGAAGATTCGGGTGACATCGAATTTGAAACAGGAACCCGCTCCATTAGCATTACGTTGAAGAAGCCGTTACCAAAACAGTGAACTATCTACATCCATATTTTTTTCTCAAGATTATTTCTTTTGTTGTTGTTGTTTCCTTAGCACAATCTCAGGAAGAACAATTTGATGTTGACCTGATGATTGATTACGCATCGGCGGAAGAATGTATCCGGTTGTACGAAGACCAGTTCGTGAACACGGGAGAGATTGCATCGCTACGCGGGAACACGATTGCAACATCCACAACGGGAATGATTGAATCGAAGGGAATCGGCGCGTATTTGTTGAAGAACAACCTCGACACGTTGAAACACCGTCTCTATTTTCAAACGGATGTTTATAATCTTGAAGACGCAAAACGAAACGTTACCGCAATCAGGGAGATGCTTGACGCTCTGAAACGGAGAAACTTCAGCAGGAGAGTTATGGCGACGGTTGAGCAAATTTTCCCGCGCGATGTGGAAGTTTCGGCAAGAATCCCGGTGTTCATTGTTGCGCTCGGACATGAAAATGTCGACGCGTATGTTCGAAGAATTGCCTGGGATGGTGATATGCCAAGGTTTGTCGGTGAGGATGAGGGTGAGTTAACAATTGTCATCAATCTTGCTCAGGCAGTAAAGTATTCTGATAATCTTGAAGAACGATTTATTGAACTGCTCGGCGTCGTTGCGCACGAAGTATTTCATGCGGCGTTCGGCGTGTATAAAGAAAATTCACCCACGTGGAAACTCTACGAACGAACTCACCAACGCCCAATTGATATTTTACTCGACCTGACACACAACGAAGGAATTGCGTATTATCTTTCGCTTGAGCAACAAGGTCGCGGACGCTTGCCGCACGATTGGGATTCGCGAATGCGTGAAGTCTTCATGACATTCAACAAGAACGCGAAAGAATTACTTTCTCCGCGCACGTCCGGCTCACGGTTATCCGAGTTGATTCGCTCGGCAAACCTGAGCGGCTTTTGGGAGAGTTACGGTTCGATGACAGGAATGTATATCGCAAGAACGATTGACAAAGAACTTGGCCGCTCATCTCTCATAGAAACACTCTCGCTCGGACCGATGGATTTTTTTTCCAAGTATATCGAATTGACAAAAAATAACGCGGCATTTCCGAATCTGAACGCCGCGTTGGAACAGGAAATCTCTAAATAAATTCGCGAAGATGAGTTTCCGACATCATGCAAATCATCCCTGAAACTGCAACCCGAACTACGGTACAACTAACCATGACAAAAAAAACATTACAATCAACCATTTACATTCGTCCGGCAACAAAGAGCGACAGCAAAATATTTCTCACACTTCTTGACGCGCTTGCAGACTACGAGAAACTCAAACGTCCGACACGCACGGCAAGGCTACGTCTCATCGAAGACGCGTTCGGAAAACGGAAACGCTTCGACGCGTTCCTAGCTTTTGTTGATGACAAACCTGTCGGCTACGCTATCATCTTTGAAACATATTCATCATTTCTTGCCAAGCCAACACTCTACCTCGAAGATATTTTTGTTCTCGAAGAGTACCGTCGTTTTGGCATTGGCAAAAAATTTTTCGACGTGTTGGTCAAAGAGGCGCGTAAACGAAAATGCGGTCGCGTGGAGTGGACGGTGTTAGATTGGAATACACCTGCAATTAATTTCTATGACAAACTCGGTGCGAAGCAGATGAAAGAATGGCTCTTGTACAGAATTGTGTTGTAACGGGTTGATTGTAAAACCTTTCCTTTTTCAGTATCTTTGCTCAGTTTTTAATCCGAAATAGAAAATTCGCAATCCGAAATCAAAAGAATGAATCTCGCTCTCACCAACATCAAACAACTTGTCACAGTCGCATCGCATGGAAAACGTGTAAAGATTGGTGCAGAGATGCGCGATCTCGGCATCATCGAAAACGGCGCGGTGCTGATTGAAGACGAAACAATAATCTGGGTCGGTCGGATGGAAGACTTTTCGACGGGAGACATGAAGGAAACGGATGTTGTTGATTGCACGAACATGGTCGTCATGCCCGGTTTTGTTGATTCGCACACACACCTTGTATTTGCGGCAAGCCGCGAAGAAGAGTTTGCGATGCGTTCTGCCGGAGCGACATATCAGGAAATTGCGGAACGGGGCGGCGGAATTCTCAACACAGTTCGTCGCGTTCGCGCCTCATCCAAAAAAGAATTGAAGAAACCCGCACGACGATACATCAACAATATGTTGAAGCAGGGAACAACAGTCGTCGAAATAAAGAGCGGCTACGGACTCGATATGGATAACGAAATCAAAATGCTCGAAGCGATTACCGAACTCGGCAGAGAAGAAGTGATGACCGTTGTTTCGACATTTCTCGGCGCACATGCAGTTCCGCCGGAGTTCAAAGAAAACAAAGGCGAATATATCCGGCTCATCACGGAAAAAATGATTCCGTACATCGCCGGACGGAACCTTGCTGAGTTTTGTGATGTCTTTTGTGAACGCGGATATTTTGATTTACAGGAAACGGAGACGATTCTTTCTTCAGCCAAGCAAGCCGGGCTGGCGTTGAAACTTCACGCGGAGGAACTTTCTCCTCTTGGCGGCTCGGAGTTGGCGGCACGGATGAACGCAATCTCCGTTGACCATCTCGAACATATTTCCGATACAGGCATCAAAGCGTTGGCGGATTCTCAAACGGTTGCTGTGTTGTTGCCCGGTGTTTCATTCTTTTTGAATCATCAATATGCGCCGGCAAGAACTATGATTGATGCAGGAGTTCCTGTAGCAATCGCTACTGACTTCAATCCCGGTTCCTGCATGTCGTACAGTATGCCCATGATGATGACGATTGCCTGCACACACATGAAGATGACGCCGGAAGAAACCATCACGGCGACAACACTTAACGCCGCCACCGCACTCAACCGTTCGCACGAGTACGGAAGCATTGAAGTTGGTAAGAAAGCCGATGTAGTGATTTTCGATATTCCCGATTACAAATTTTTACCGTATCACTTCGGTGAGAATCATGTGTATCGAACAATCAAGCATGGAGTTGTTCTTGAGTTTTGAGTTTTGAGTTTTGTGTTTTTTGTTGAACGAGATTACCAATGACCATAAACTAAAACTAGAAACTACAAACAAACAACTGACAATCAATGGCTACGAATACCAAACCCTCACTCAGGATTCTCGACCCTGAACTTTTGCTGAACGCATACGCGAAGGGTTACTTCCCGATGGCTGATTCCTGTGAAGGTGAAATCGGTTGGTACTCGCCTGAAGCGCGGGCGATATTCCCGTTAGACAAATTCAACGTGCCGCGAAGTCTCCGGCAAACAATCAATAAGAAGACATTTGAAATCAGAATCAACACACAGTTTGAAAAAGTAATGCAGTTGTGCAGCGAACGGAAGGAAACATGGATTTCAAAAGAAATTATTTTGAGTTACACACTGCTTCATCATCTGGGATTTGCACACAGTGTTGAAGCATGGAAAGAACATTCGCTCGCAGGCGGACTGTACGGAGTTGCGCTCGGCGGAGTGTTCTTCGGTGAATCAATGTTCAGTCGGGTGCGTGACGCATCGAAGGTCGCATTGGTTGCGCTCGTTGAGCGGCTGAATCAACAAGGATTTGAACTGCTCGATACGCAATTTATGACTCCACATCTCGCACGGTTCGGAGCAATCGAAATTTCGCGTAATGAATATTTGAGACTCTTGAAGAAATCCATTAACAAACAATGTAATTTTATTGAATAACGTATGAAGACTTTACCATTTCTCTTTCTTTTAATCGCGCTAACGACAGATGGTTTCTCACAAGGAAAGAAAGACGCAGAAGAACTTTCTTCCGTCCGCTCCGTTCTTGATGAGCAAGTAACCGCATGGAATGAAGGCGACCTTGATGGCTACATGCATGGCTACTGGAAATCAGACAGTTTGCTGTTCACGAGCGGAGGGAACATCCAACGCGGGTGGAAAGCAACAAACGAGAAGTATAAAAAATCGTACGACACAAAAGCGAAGATGGGAACGCTGAAGTTTTCCAATCTTGAATTCAATATGCTCTCGAAGGAAGCGGCGTGGGTGTTCGGCTCGTGGGAGTTAACACGTGAAAAGGACAATCCCAAAGGTGTCTTCACACTTGTGATGCGAAAGTTTGATGACGGATGGAAAGTCGTTCATGACCACACATCTTCAGTTCAAAAGTAAAAAGGAAAAAATTAAAATGTCAACACCCACATCTCATATCTCACATCTCACATCTAAGGGAACTGTGTACGAAACATCTTTTTCAAATCTTCAATTCTTGAAACGCGGGAAGGTTCGCGACATGTACGACCTCGGCGAGCATTTCCTCATCGTAGCAACGGACCGGCTCTCCGCATTCGATGTCGTGATGCCACAACCGATTCCTCTCAAAGGAAAAGTGCTGAATCAGATTTCCAACTTCTGGTTTGAACAGATGAAAGAAATCATTCCCAATCATCTTGTTGCAACGAAGGTTGAAGATTTTCCTTCCGAATGTCAACAGCATGCTGAAGAACTGCGTGGCAGAAGTATTGTCGTAAAAAAGGCGAAACCGCTTCCTGTTGAATGTATCGTACGCGGGTATCTTGCCGGTTCGGGTTGGAACGAATACAAGAAAACAAACACTGTTTGTGGAATTTCATTACCGCGGGGATTGGTCGAATCATCAAAATTGCCGGAGCCGATTTTTACTCCCTCAACAAAAGCAGATGTCGGGCATGACGAAAATATTAGTTTCGAGCAAGCCGTTTCGATGATAGGAAAAGAGACGGCGGAACTTGTGCGTGATATTTCTCTCGCCGTGTATCAACGAGCGAGCGAGATAGCGGAACAACGCGGCATTATTCTCGCCGATACAAAAATGGAGTTCGGTTTCTTCGATAACCGGCTCATCATTATTGATGAACTTCTCACACCGGATTCTTCACGTTTTTGGTCAACCACGAACTATCATCCCGGCAAATCGCAGGATAGTTTTGACAAACAATTTGTGCGCGATTACCTTCTCTCCATTAACTTTAACAAGCAACCTCCCGGACCAATAATGCCGGAAACTATCATTCAAAAAACTTCCGATTTGTATTGCGAAGCATTGATGCGGTTGACCGGAAAGAACGTAGAATAGTTACCCGTTACAGTTTTTTCTGTTAGATTTTACCGCAATGGATTGAGGTATCAGAATTGTTTCGTTACAACTTCCCCGTACGTTTGTGCAGATGAATTTTAGTACAAGAACAAACTGGCATCGCCAACCAAATGCTCTCCACCGTCTTCTGGAACAGAAGAAAACAAACGGAGAAACAATCCTTGACCTCACTGTTTCCAATCCGACAGAGTGCGGCTTCGTGTATCCTGAGCAGAAAATTCTTTCCGCACTTTCAGATGCTCGAACACTGAGTTATGAACCGGATGCACGCGGACTTCTTTCTGCCAGAGAAGCAATAGTTGAATATTATTCAGTCCGGGGCATTGCAGTTGACTCATCAAACATTTTTCTCACGGCAAGCACAAGCGAATCGTACTCGCTTCTTTTCAAGTTGTTGTGTAATGGAGGCGACAATGTTCTTGTTCCTCAACCATCGTATCCGTTGTTTGAGTATCTCGCGCAAATTAATGACGTACAACTTCGTCATTATCATTTGCATTACAACGACGATTGGATGATTGACATTCAATCAATCCGCGATGCTATCACTCCACAGACAAAAGTAATTGTCCTCATCAATCCGCACAACCCGACCGGGAGTTTTCTCAAACACCACGAGTTAGAATCAATCAAACAGATTGCACATGAACATTCCCTTGCATTGCTCGTTGATGAAGTGTTCATTGACTACCCTTTTCGTTCTGAACAAGAGATAATTTCAACAGCAGGAGAATCGGAAGTTCTCACGTTCACACTCAATGGAATCTCGAAGATGTGCGGACTTCCTCAAATGAAATTGGGATGGTTCGTGGTTGGCGGTTCGAGGTTCGATGTTAAAGAAGCAAGTGGACGGTTAGAAGTTTTATGTGATATGTTTCTTTCCATCAACACACCAGTACAAGTAGCGCTTCCAAAACTGCTTCAATGCGGTGAAACCATTCGTCAACAAATTCAAACCCGAATCAAATCAAACTATCGTTCTTTGCAATCCCTAACTAACCACTCACCACTCACTACTCACCAAAGCGAAGGTGGCTGGTACGGAATTCTCCACGTTCCTCAAACTAAGACAGATGAAGAATGGGCAATTGAGGTGTTAGAGAAAAGAAATGTCCATCTTTTTCCGGGTTACTTTTTTGATTTACAAACAGAGGGCAATCTCGTTGTAAGTTTGTTGGTTGAAGAACAAACGTTTCGCCGAGGCATCGAAGAGCTAAGAACTTATGTTACCTCCAATCTCTGATGATGCCTGAAACTTTGTTCTCAAATAGTCGTTTAGGTTAGAAAGCATTTTTCACTTTTAACTTTAAACTTTTAACTCCGTTCGCTATGTCGGACAACGCTTACCTTAAAACAATGAATCTCTGTCGTTACTACAAACGGGGAAGCCACGAGGTGCGTGCATTAGACGATGCTTCCATGATTGTCCAACGCGGAGAGTTTCTCAGCATCGTTGGTTCTTCTGGCTCAGGCAAAACTACCATGCTGAATCTCCTTGCCGGGCTCGATACGCCAACATCCGGCGTGGTCGAATTCGAAGGAATGTCGTTGACAGGAATGACGAGACGCGAACGTTCTGCGTACCGCGCACACAAAGTCGGGATGGTGTTTCAGTCATTCAATCTGATTGCCCACTATACTGCATTACAAAACGTGGAAATGGCGTTGCTCTTTAATGATACTCTGCCGAAAGAACGCCGCCGTCTTGCAATCAAAATTCTTGAACAATTGGGTTTGTCGGACAGAATCACACATCACCCTGCAGATTTATCCGGCGGCGAGCAACAACGTGTTGCGCTTGCCCGTGCAATCGTGAAGCAACCGGAAATTCTTTTTGCCGATGAACCAACGGGCAATCTCGATTTTGAAAACACTCAACAAATAATTTCTCTCCTCACCTCGCTGAACAAGAACGGCTTAACGATTGTGTTAGTCACACACAATCTTGAAATGGCGAAAGCAAATGCTCATCGCATCATCAGAATGCAGTACGGGAAAATCGTTTCCGATGAATCACAAACAGTACAAGGGGTTCAAGCATGACCTTCCATGATTTGCTGGTTGTCTCTTCGGGAAATATGTGGCGGATGAAACTCCGTACGATTCTGACAACGTCCGGCGTTCTCATCGCGATTGCCGCGTTTGTTTCTATGCTTTCCTTCGGCGCGGGAAATCAGGCGTACATTGAAAACGAGTTCAACAAACTCGGACTCTTCTCAACGATGCAAGTCTATCCGAAAGAGAAAGAAAACGGGACCGACACAGTACCTCCGGCAAAACTTGATAACGCGGCAATCGAGCGCATCGCCGCTGTTCCGGGCGTCAATCTTGTCTATCCGTACGATGCTTTCTCGGTGAAAGTTCACTGTAACGATACAACAGTTGAATCGAAAGCGCAGGCATTGCCAATCAGCGCAACACGGACAAAATTATTTTCCACCTTTGTCGCCGGTTCATCATTCAGCAGTGATAGTTCGAAACAAGCAATTATTTCGGATGAGTTGATGAAAGAGTTGGGATGGACTTCTCCCGAATCTGCAATCGGCAAATCCGTTACGGTCTCTGTCAGCGTCTCGGTTGTTGATAGCGGACTCGTTCATATTCTTGTTGATAATGGAGAAACTATCATTGACCGGCTAAAGCGGATTCATTTTGATTCGCTGTTTCACAGTCGCTACCGGAGTAACCTTATCAGGACGGAAGCAAACGAAGCGCTTCAACGATTTCTGAACGGCTTTCTCCACGCTCGGGAAACCATCAGCGACACGCTGACAATTTGTGGCGTGCGCGAACCGACACGCGGGCGTCGTCTGAAAATCGAACAGGTTATTATTCCGTCCGGCACCGCAACACGATTCAGCACCGGCGGTTTGGGTGGAAGTCCGACCGAAATATTTTCCGCAATGAGTTCCGGAACACTTTTTTCAAATCCTGAGAACACCGACGTAAAAACCTTTTCCAAACTCACGATTGATTTCGACCCGAAAGTCATGTACAAAACGCTCAGCGATTCGATAGAAGCGATGGGATTCAGGACATTCAGTTTTGCGGCAGAGTTTGAGGAAATTCAGCGAGCGTTTTTTTATTTTGATTTGGCTCTCGGTGTCATCGGATTGATTGCACTTGTCACCGCTTCGCTCGGCATTGTCAACACGATGTTCATGTCGGTGAACGAACGGAGGAAAGAAATCGGAATTCTGAAATCGCTTGGAGCTGATGAACGGGAAATCCGTTCGTTGTTTCTGGTTGAGTCAGGCGTCATCGGAATTCTTGGTTCCGCGGCGGGGATTGCGTTCGGCTGGGGAATTACGCGCGTCGTTTCCGCTGTTGCACAAAGTTATATGAAAGATGAAGGCATCACGCCAATTGATTTATTCGCGCTTCCGCTCTGGCTGATTTTGATTGCGCTTTCGATTGGAGTTGTCGTCAGTCTTCTTGCGGGATATTTTCCTGCTTCCCGCGCCGCTCGAGTTGACCCGGTTGCGGCGTTGCGGAATGAGTAACAGCATTTGAAACGAGCAATCAAAAAATACAATGTAAAAACAACTATGCCATTACTTCTTCTTTATTCGTTTTGATGGGGTTGTCTATCATAACCTGATCAATCCGGGCTTCTTTCTCTTTTGCTCTTTCAAAAATTTCCTTGAAATCAAAATGACTTTCTTCCTCTATCGTTAAACGAATTATTCGAACTTCTTCAACTATAGGATCTATTTGCATATTATATCTCCATTAATTCTTCCGGCGTACATAAAACGGGAGTGTGTAAATTACGTTTAGAGTTTATCAAAGAGAGTATTTTCTGTACCCGACCACTTGCGATATGTTTACAATTCCAACTGGCAACAAAATCAATTCGATACCACGATGCCATGGCAAGGTGTGCCGCATCAATTTTGCAGAACTCGGTATCTGAAGAATCTCAAAATAGATTGCCGCTAATTGCCGAATCTCTTCATTTGCCCGAAGCACGGTGGCTTCGTTAATAAATGATAATCTCCGTTTTGCAGATTCCTCATCGCCGCGTTCTATCTCCTGAACTACAAATGCAGAAATATAACAGTCATACTTAGGGCGTATATCTTGCCACCACTCATGAGTAATTTGTTGATGTCCTGCAATAATTAAATCTTTGCTCGGTTTTGATGCGAGGTAACTGAAAATCGTAGTTTCAATATATACAGACGGTTTCTGCATTTACTTTTTTGCTCTTGAAAAGTAACAAAAGCATATCTTAATTCCTAACTGAAGTTGGGCAACAGCGGAAAACAAGGTTGCGAGCCGGTGAGCGGCTTTCTATTTCATTTTCTCTTCAAGCTTCCGTTTTACATTTTGCCACTCGGTTTCGATGATGCTGAAATAGACCGAGTGCCGGTAACGTCCGCTTGGAGTTATCATGTGGTTACGAAATATACCTTCTTCCTTTGCTCCAATGCGAAGCAGTGCGTTGCGTGATTGTTGATTGAGCGAGTCTGTTTTGAATTCAACACGAATGCAACCAAGCGTTTCAAATGCGTGAGTGAGAAGAAGAAGTTTTGTTTCTGTATTGATTGATGTTCGTTGCCATTGCCTCGCAATCCACGTCCATCCGATTTCCAAGCGTCTGTTCGCTCTTTCAATATTTCCGTAGCGCGTACTCCCGATTGCCATGTTTGACTTCTTTTCAATGATTGCAAACGGCAGAGCAGTTCCTTCTGCTTGCCACTTCATCGCAGTTTCGATGTATGACTTCATATTGTCGGGAGTTTTCATCACAGTCATCGTCCATTTCCAGAGTTCATCATCCAACCCGATTTCACAAAGTTGTGAGTGATGGTACATTGAGAGAGGTTCAAGACGGACATGAGTGCCTTCAAGTGTAACAGTTTGAGTATTCATCCTTGACTAAAAATTCAAAGAAAGAGAAATGCTCGGCGAAAGGATTAAATGCCCGACAGAATCATAATTGTTAAGTTGAAATATTCCCGTCATTTCTGCATTAATCTGAAACACCGAAACTCCATAGAGAGCAACTCCTGCATTTGTGATGATCCCCAAGCCCCACGAACTATGCTTTTTTGATTCAGACGCGTACAAATTTCTAATGCCAATTGCCGGTCCTATTGCGGCATAAACTGAAACATGGTTAGAAGGTGGAAACCAAAAAATGACCGGCACCATACCGCCACCACCACCAACTTCTTTTTCATCCCAAACAAATCCTTCAATCGAACCCAAACCGATTCTCGTCGCGCTTGTTGAATCATTGAGCATGAAAATTGCACCAAATGATAACCCGCCTCTTCCTTTTGCAACATTATCAGAACCATCTTTCCAAATTCGTAATTGTCCCGATATTGAATTGCTGAATCCAAAGCGAGCCGTACCCTGTGTCCCCCAACTTATTTTCTGTCCTGCGTCATCAGGTCTCGTTTCTGGAAGTCCGATAAATCCATAATTCAACTGAATATTATTTTTCCCGACTGATTTTGCCGGCAAATCTAATGATGGACTGTACACAAAACTTGGCGCACAACCAGCGACCATTAGCACTATTGCCATCAATAAAAAATAACAACCTGGATTAATTTTATGAAAGTACTTCATGGTCAATTATTACTCCTCTTTTGATTTTCAATGTATATGTTACTTATTTCTTCCCCGCTTGATACACCAACGCCTCCAGCACAAATTCTTTAAACAGAGGATGCGGCTTTGTTGCGCGTGAGCGGAGCTCGGGATGAAATTGTCCGGCGACAAACCACGGGTGGTCGGGCAATTCGATTATCTCCACCAAATTATTTGTCGGGCAGATGCCGGTGAACATCATTCCGTGCTTCTGTAAAATTTCTTTGAACGCGTTGTTCACTTCGTACCGGTGGCGATGCCGCTCGTTGACAAGTTCTTTATGATACGCAGAGAACGTCTTTGTTCCTTTCACAATCTTGCAGGGATATGAACCAAGGCGCATTGTGCCGCCGTACGCTGTTACTTTTTTCTGTTCGAGCATGAGGTCAATTACATTTTGCTCGGTCTGGACAAATTCGGTGCTGTGAGCATTTGCCAATCCGCAGACGTTGCGGGCGAATTCAATCACCGCACATTGCAAGCCGAGACAAATCCCGAAGAACGGAATTTTATTCTCGCGAACATATTGCACCGCTTTGATTTTTCCCTCGATGCCCCGCTCGCCGAATCCCGGCGCAACGAGTAAACCACTACATCCGGCAATGTGTTTCTCAGCCCCTTCCTCTTCGATATCTTCTGCACGAATCCATCGGATGTTCACCTTTGCATTATTTGCCGCGCCCGCGTGGATGAACGATTCGGAAATACTTTTGTACGCATCCTGATGCTCGGTGTATTTTCCGCAAATGCCGATGGTGACTTCCCGTTCAGGATTTTTCAGGTTGTGAACATACTTTTTCCACAATGCGAGATTCGGTTTCGGGCAAGTCAAATCAAGTTTATCCAAAATAATTTCGTCGGTTCCTTCCTGATAAAATTGGAGCGGGACTTCATAAATCGTCGGAACATCGTGCGCGCTTGCCACCGATTCGACATCGAGATTGGTGAAGAGGGCAATTTTCTCCCGCACGTCTTTCGAGAGCGGCTGTTCGGAACGGCAAATCAACACGTCGGGCTGAATCCCGATTTCAAGCAGCGTCTTTACGCTGTGTTGCGTCGGCTTCGTCTTGATTTCTCCCGCCGCTTTGATGTACGGAACAAGAGTGACATGAACGCTCAGCGCATTCTTCTTTCCTTTCGAGTGCATGAACTGACGAATCGCCTCGAGGAACGGGAGACTTTCAATATCGCCGACTGTGCCGCCGATTTCCGTAATCACGACATCGTACTTTCCGGTTTTCGCCAGCGCTTCAATCCGCCGTTTGATTTCATCCGTGATGTGCGGAATGACTTGCACCGTCGCTCCCAGAAAATCTCCTTTCCGTTCGCGTGTAATTACTTCATGATAAATTTGTCCGGTCGTCGTGTTGTTCGACTTTGACATATTCTCGTCGAGGAATCGTTCGTAATGTCCGAGGTCGAGGTCGGTCTCCGCGCCGTCATCCGTCACGTACACTTCTCCATGCTGGAACGGGTTCATTGTTCCCGGGTCAACGTTGATGTACGGGTCAAATTTTTGAATCGTCACGCGAAGCCCGCGCGATTTTAAGAGTAATCCAATCGAAGCGGCGGCGATACCTTTTCCAAGGGAAGAGACCACTCCGCCTGTAATGAAAATATATTTTACTTTATCTTTTGCCATAATGTTATTTTGTCGTTAATGTTCCCGATGTAACAATTCCACCTGAAAGCACAAGTTTCAATCCTTCTTCCACACTCATATCCAATGTTTGAACGCTCGCGACCGGTACCAGTACCATCACGCCAGATGTCGGGTTTGGCGGGTTCGGAATATAAACGCTCGCCATCTGTTCCGCTACTGCTGTGCGTTTCACTTCGTGTTCATTTGTCATAAATCCAATCGTGAACATTCCTTCCCGCGGGTACTCGACCATCACGACGCCGCGAAACGATTGTCCCTTGCCGCCGATTTGAAACGCGCCCATTAAATCTTTCATCGAACTATAAATAGAGCGCGCTACAGGAATGGACGAAAGTATTTTTTCAAACAATCGAAACAAGCCGCGTGCAAGTAAATTCCCCGACAACGCACCGACAATAAGAATCAGCACAATCATCGTGATGAATCCGAGTCCGAGAATTTTTCTTCCGAGGATTTCATAATAAATCGGTCCCATGATTCCGTCCACCGTTTCAAAGAGAAAGCGAAGCACCCAAAACGTAATGACGACGGGAATCATCACAACAAGACCACGTGCAAACATTTGCCGTAACGCCTGCCAGATTGTTTCTTTTTGTTCAATGTTGCTCATAATTTTTCCTTTTGTTTGATGATGGTTCGAACTCGTTCAGCATCTTCGGCGGTATCAATCGGGATGCTGTCAAATTCCGTGACTGCCGCTTTGATACGAACGCCATGCTCTAGAATCCGTAACTGTTCAAGTTTCTCTGCCTGCTCAAGTTTCGATTCTTGCCATGAAGAATATTCAAGCAGAAACTCTTTTCTGAAAACATACAAGCCGATGTGTTTATAGTATTGATGCCGTGTGTGCCAATCATCCTTCGTCGTACTTTCGCGGAGATACGGAATCGGCGAGCGGGAAAAATAGAGCGCGAATTGGTTTTCATCAAGCACAACTTTGACAATGTTCGGGTTTAGCAATTCATCGGCAGTTTCGATTTTTCTTATAAGAGTTCCAACCTGAGTCGTTGAATCCTGAATCAGCGGGCGAACGGCTTGGTCAATCATTTCCGGCTCAATGAGCGGTTCATCCCCTTGTATATTCACAACAATGTCAGTCTCAATTTCCCGCGCAACTGCTGCAACGCGGTCGCTTCCCGAACGTAATTCGGGAGAAGTCATCATCACTTCGCCTCCAAACGATTTCACAACATGCGCAATCGCTTCGTTATCGGTTGCAACAATCACTCTTGTCAGCAACGTGGCTTTTTTCGCCTGCTCGTACACGCGTTGAACCATCGTCTTGCCGCATAAATCAACAAGCGGTTTTGCGGGCAAACGGACGGAGGTATAGCGAGCGGGAATAACCCCTAAAACGGTTTCGGGTTTCGGGTTTCGGGTTTCGGGCATTAATGTTTTTGGTTGTAGTTTTTGGGTTTGGTTTCAGATTTTAGGTTTCATTTTCACATACCGCTCAAGTGAGATAAACATCCTATAGATCGAACAACAACAATCACTAATGACCAATGACAATTGACAGATGACAAACGCATATCAAATATCTCACATCACTGGGGCAAATCACTAATCACTTGATGACTTTGGGTACTTTAAAGAATTTCTCATTCTTCGATGGTGCGTTCTTCAACATTTCTTCTCTCGGAGGAGATGGCTCAACAGTATCTTCACGGAAAACATTTTGCAGTTCAATGACGTGCGAAAGCGGCTCGACGTTCGACGTGTCAAGTTCATTTAACTTTTCCATGTACGCGAGAATGTCGTTCAATTGGTGCGTGAAAGTTTCTTTTTCTTCTTCTGTAAATTCGAGCCGCGCCAGATTTGCGACACGTTCAACTTCTTTGATAGTGACTGACATATTATTGTTTGATATAATTCTGTTGGATTGATTGATACACTTCTTCCATGAGTTGAAGTTCGGATGCTTTCCCGTCTTCCGCTGGTGGTAAAATCGGTTTACTGACGGTCAATGTAATTTCACCGGAACGAATCCGGAAAGAACTTTTCGGCATAATTCCATAACTTCCGTTAATCGTAACCGGCACGACAGGGATTCCGGCTTTCACAGCAATATTAAATGCACCGCGTTTGAATTGCTGAAGTTTTCCATCCGTTGTTCGTGTTCCTTCTGCAAACAGTAACACTGATTCACCGTTCTTAATCCGTTCGATTGCTTTCTCTAAACTCTGTTGCGCTTCCATTCCCCGTCCGCGATTGATGGGAATATAAAACCGTGTCCACTTCATCGCCCAACCGAACACCGGAATTTTCTGCAATTCTTTTTTATACATGATGCGAATGAATCTGTCAGGAATGCCGGTCATCACCGATGGGATATCATAGTAACTGGCATGATTGGCAACATAAATATAGTTGCGGGAAACATCAATCGCTTCGAGTCCGAGGACGTTTACCTTCACGCCGCTCAACACCAAAATTCCCGAATAGAAAAATCGGACAAGCGTATCAAATAATTCCGGGCTTCGGGTCAGAACAATTGCAACCGTAGTGATAATAGACATCACCACCGTAAACGGGACAATCAATAATATTTTTACCATTGAGGAGAACATTTGCCGAAATTACGATAGAAGATGAAGATTGGATGCGGGGAGATAATGATACGGAGACAGAAAACGGTTGCGGGAACGTTTAAGCCTCTTCATCGGGCGTACACTTGGAGAAATACATGCTGCATACGCATGGCAAAGTACGAAATGAGAAAGAGATAACCAAACCTCAATCTAGCACCCGGGTTGACGAAAAAAAACGAGTCGAACAAAAGATCGTTCATTGAGTGATTGTTAATTGCCGACAGATTCTCTATAATTGACCCGGTTATGAAAGCCATAGTACAATATCGTTTGTTGTGGATGAGCCTGTTCCTCGCTCTGTTATCCTTTCCATCGGTTGCGCAGGTAAATCAGGAAACTTCTGCTTCGGATTTTCACATACCAAATCAAGCATCCATCGGCTTTGATAAGTTACTGAACCGATACCACTGGGACACACGACTCAATTATCGAAACATGTTCGGTCCGCTTGCTGTGAGTTTCAACCAGAATTTTCGTTCGTCATTAATCCGGACAGAGAAACAATTCATCCGGGATGAACAAACAGTAGATTTCAAACTCAGACATCCGTTTGTTCCGCGTCTCCATGGAACGTTTCAGGCAAATTCATTTTCGCTTTCCGATAATCAAACCATTGCACTTGGGAATGCAGGTTCACATTCGTTCATGTACGGCGTTGAGTATGTTCCTGTAGAACGATTCTCGCTTGAACCGATGGTCGGCATTCGCTATGATAATCAGGCAGGGTTGTATGACAACGGTCTGGTCTATTCGTTGGGATTGAACTCAAATGATTTGCAACTCGGCGGTTACGGGTTCAGTCTCAGGGGAATGAACGAGCGGGCAGAGTTGTATCCGCGAACACTGGAAACATTCCGTGATACGCTTGGCGTGAGTAAATCATTTTTTGAAAAATCACGCGTGCAGTTTGATTTTTCGTTTCTGAGGAATAAACGGGATTTTTACCTTGGCGAACATCAATCCTCATCTGCAAGGAACTCACAGTCAAATATTGAAACACGGACAGAAAATATTTTTGCATTCAGCAATACGTTTGAGTATTTATCCTCGAACGTCTTGAATTTCGATGTGCAAAGTCGGATTATTTCCCGTGATGTCGGGAGAACGACCCGCGGGCAACCGTCATCTCAATCAATACTCACGATGATTTCTCCGACGATTGAAGAACTGAGGATTGAAGGAGACGCGGGAATGAAATTTTCACCAACAAATAAATTTTCTGTTATGGCACGGCTTGGCTATCTCGAACGGGAAGAGCGTCACGGCGTAACGGAACAGGAAAGTGTTTCGCGCATCAGTATTGATTCCGCGTTGGGAATTCAGGAGCGAAAAAATAATCAGGCGCGGCGCACATCGTTGTTGGGTGATGTTTTTTTCGCACCAACGTTCTCCGATACGTTCCGGCTTTCGTTTTCAAACAGTATTCTCCATTACGATACCCCAAGTCTGCTCAATGATGATGACAGGGACGAACTGCGACACAACATCCGCTTGACGACGGCGCATCAAATCAACAGGTATGTTCATCTTCAAACAACTGCTGAAGCAAGCCTGATTCATCTTGTCTATCTCATACGCACGCGCAGTTCGGATAATACATGGAACAGGATTTTCCGGTTATCGCCGCGCCTGCTGTACAATCCCGGCAGTTCATTCACATCCATGAATACATTTGAAGTGCTGGCAAATTATACCACGTACGATTTTGAATATCTTTCCTCCTCCGTACGAAGTTTTACGTTCCGGCAATTTGCGTGGATTGATTCATCGGTTGTTCACGTAACCAAACGCATTTCGCTCGATTGGTTCAGCAACATCCGCTTCTATGAACGTGGCGAATTACGGTGGGAACAGTTTTCCGAACGACCGTTAACTTCCATTGACGAAAACACGTACACCGGTGCAGTCCGTTATCGTGTAAATGAGTTCTTGTTTTTTTCGGTAGGGATTCGTTATTTTAGTCAGTCTCGTTTTGCATACGCGGGCGCGGAGAAGAAACAGGAATATGTTCTTCGTAGCATCGGACCGACGACAGCAATTGATTGGTCGGTTGGTTCCGGAACGCGGTTGCAGGTGAAAGGCTGGTACGAACATCTTCGCCAGACCGGTCAGCAACAAACCTCCAACGCAAACATGACAATGGAATGTTTATTACAACTTTGATATGCCCAGAACTCAGCAACGACATTTTGTTCTTTTATTAAAATCACAACCACAACAGGTTGCGAAAGTTGAACCGTTTCTCCGCCGCATCAACAGGCTTGCGCGGCTGAACAAAGAAAAGTTCAACAAATTATTGGTTGTTACCACCGAAGCGGTAAACAACGGCATCCTTCACGGCAACAAGCAAGACCCGGAAAAGCACGTCACACTCACCTGCGATTGCGATGAGAACAAGGAAACATTGACAATCCGCATTCATGACGAAGGTCCCGGATTTAATCCCGAAGAACTTCCCGACCCGCTCGCCCAGGAAAATCTTTTCCGTGAACACGGGCGCGGCGTCTTTCTCATGCGCTCAATGATGGACAGTGTTTCCTTCGAGCGAAACGACGAAGGTTCGGATGTGGTTATGACGCTACGGATTGGATAACATGAATTGTTTCAGTCCGATGCAGTGAACTGCAATACATGTCGTAATCTATTGTGGTTGCTTTCAAGCAACCGATTGAAAAGAAAAATTTGTTGGAGAATCAGTCGCTTCATACCTTCCCACCAATTCCTCTTTGATTGTCAGCCGTTCCATCTTCTTATCAAGAGCAGAATACTCGTCATAAAACCTGCTCTTGAACTCCTCAAAATCTTTTTCCGAACGCCACATATCAATTGTGAGATAGATTGAAACATTCGAGGTATCGCGCAAAAGCATCGTCCCGATGTACGACGGAGATTTCCGAAACAACTCAGCCCAACTTCCGTTCGGACCGTAATGCTGTTCAAACTCTTCCTTGTTTGATTGTTCTATTGTGAATTTCCAGATGATGGAGTGCATCTGTGTTATGAGTCTTGAATTGCGTTGAGTATTTTTAGTTTCAGTTCTTCGGAGTAGTCGGGTTGAGAGAGAATGGATGTGATTATCTCCTTGAGTAACTCCTTATCAATTCTTCCGGCGGCTACATGATAACTGATATTTTCCATCTCTTGGATAAATCGGGGAACGATAAAAACATATCCGTTGAACAAGAGAAACTGAGCGCCCAATGCAATGGAAATTCTTTTGTTGCCATCTTGAAATGAATGGAATTTGTTTGCAGCAAAAACAAGGTGAGTTAGTTTATCTTCGAACGTTGGATAATAATCGTCGTTCTGAATATGTTCAAGAGCGCTTTCCAAATATCCGATATTCAGAATCCCATCACTACCGCCGCCACTTACTAGGACGGTTAATTTATGGGTTGCAATTGCTTGTGCGATATTGATGTAAACAATTTTCACTCGCGAACTTTTAAACGTTTGAATACTTCCGACATTTCTTCGAGGCGTGCAGAAAGGTCTTTACTTTTTTCTCCAAGAAAACGTTCAAAGTCGTCGGTCGGGATAGCGCCGATATATTCTTTCAACCGGATGTGGAGGGCGTCTCTGAATCCAAGGTCACGACTTGCCATTTTAGTACGGATGTCTTCAATTTGCGGAACCCACAGCCTCTGTGATTCAAATTCAGCATACAAAGCGTCAACTTCAAAAGGAGTTAATTTTCGTTCGAGTTTTTTGTACTGATTCTGTAATACCTCAGCAAATCCTGCTTCAAAACTTGAAATGACGAGGAGGACTTCTGCATACATTGTGTCCCGAACATTCTCTTTGCTGTGGAGTTTGAGAATTTGTCTGTACTCCTGCGTGTTCTCTTTGAAGATGCTTTTATAGATTTTATCAGTATAGATAGGATATTTCGCTTTCCCCATATCAACAACATCGCGCAAAGCATCTGTGAACTCCTTGCGGTAATCCTCTCCCCGAAGGTAATTGACGATAAAATCTTCGTCGCGCTGGTTGATATATTTGGTTCCGCCGCCGGTTTTCTTGTTGATAGTATCAATGACAATATCTAATATTACGCCGCGGAGGGTTTTTGCACGCTCACTTTCCGTGAGTAACATCGCTAAGTCTAAGAAAGAACGGAAGTTAAAGATTCCGATCTGTGGAACTGTGTTAAGGACATTCATGTCCTTAACATCCCCTGTTTTGATAGCTAACTTGAATTCCTGCAAGCGTTTACCACGTAAGACCTCGTAACCGTTTTTAGACAACTCATCCGAATGTGTTTCTAAGTAACGATTGACTGTTCGAACATCCACTTCAAAAAACGAGGCAAGTTGGTCTTTGATAAATTTTATCTCACCATTAAATACAATTCCTGTTATTCCGGCTGCCGTCTGGATTTCTTCAACAGCATACGGATTATTTAAGATGTTTTGTCTGTCTATTGCAGAGGATGTTAAATCTTTGCTCATATTTATCGTTTGTTCTCAGCAGTTCATTTCGCTTGAGTGAACTGCAATGGATGTTGTTTTTGACATTTATTGCAGGTGGTTTTCACCGACTGTAAATTGCAATTACTGAATGTAAAAATATTAGTGTCACGGGGAACGACCATGACACCCCATAATAAAAATAAAAGTTATTGCACGTATATAAAATCTGATGATTCTAATTTAGATTTTAAGCCAAGATCCTGTCGCATGCTTACTAATAGCTTGCCAAGAATGTCTTGACCGATCACTAAAGGAACTTTACTGCTCTTTATTATGGATAGTAATTCATTGGCAGATCGGATTACGTCGTCTGAAGCATGAAGCCACAAAAAAGAATATTCATAATAGAACAACTCAATATTTTCTGTTTTTTGTTCACTTAAACTTTTAATACACAATAGAAGATTACGATAATGTTCCCTTTTATCCATGTAAATTCGTGTTTCGGACTCACTTCGTTTATCTAAGACGTACTTTGCCATGTAACCTATGACTCCTCCAAATAATCCAATAATAATCGGAATAATGATTTCCCAGTTCATAACAGTTTCTCCTAATAATCATTTATTGCGGGCATTGAGTCCGGCGAGAGTATATATTAAATGGCATTGTTGTTTTAAAATAGTCTTGTATTTCATCACTCAGAAGTTTACCAAAAATATCGTTCAATATCAACAAGAGCGTATGAGTTGGACTACACCTGCAGGTGTAGTCCAACTATTCAACCTCAATACTCCACCTCCACCCCCAGCACAGGGAAGAACGAGAACTGATACACAGTTTCAATCGTTCCGTCGCTTCGGTGGTTTTCGAAAAAGACGTTCTTCGTGTTAAAGACATTCATCAGCGCGAAATAGGCGTTGATGTTGTAGCCCTTCATGTAAAAGCGACTGAGCCATTGCAAATCAAGACGACTATAATCCGGGTAACGTTCGGTGTTGGTGTTGTTGGTCGAAATCCATGAACCGCGAGACCAATGTATGCCTCCCTCGCGGTCTTGCTTCCACGTGACAAATTCTTGTGGCGTGTACGGTCTCCCGGATTGGTAACGATATTTGAAACTGATTTCCATTTCATCAGAAAGCGGAAGAATGTACGACGGATATTTCAAATAAAACGGTGCGTCATCTAACCACGAGCGAATGCCTTTCACAACTTTACCGCCAATAGCAGTAATGATAACCGGATAATCATAATCGGAATTGTACCAATCAACAAGCGTAGGAATGCGCGGGTCTTTCTCTTTTGTTTTGGAGAGAGAAACACTCAGCGTTCCGAATAAATCTTCTACCTGCTTCTGCTCAATGAAAAATTCAAGTCCGTACGATTGTCTCTCGCCAATGGTTCGCCGCTCATCCGACCAGAAAAGTTGGTTCGCCGAGTAAATAAAATCATCTTCCACAGCGATTTGGTCATACGTTTTGTAGTACGTTTCGAGACTCATCTTCAAACCATGTTCAAAAATATGTTCGTAACCAAGAACGTAGTGGAATGCTTTCATTGGCTCAAGATAATGGTTGTACCCGATGTTTCTTCTATCGCCATAATAGGGAAGCGGATGCGACTGTGCATATTCGCCGACTGCCAACGTAAGCGTTCCCGTAGCAGGCACAACCTGATACGAAAGATTTGCACGAGGTGACAATCTTCCTTTCCCTGAGTAGGTGAGATGGTCGTACCGCAAACCAAGTGTGAGGGCGAGACGCTGTGTGAGCATATATTTATCGCTTGCAAAAAGATAATACTTGCTTGCATTCCCGAACGGAAATTCCTGCGTGATGAATCCTTCGGGAACGACAAACGGTCCGGTTTCGTACGTGCCGTTTCTGTCAAAATCAAACCGGGAAGTATCAGCGCCGAGATAAACGTTATCGTACCATCGCTGGACGGTGAGAAGTTGTCCTCCGAGCGTCAGTGAATGTTGCGGATGAATCTGATAGAACATTTCATACTTCCCGCCGATGAACGATTCAAACATGTGATTGGAAAAAACATTTTGTGAGTTAAGAATATTGTATGATTGCACTTCTCCTTCTGCATCACGTTGACGTACTGCAAAATCTTCCCGCACGTCCATATCGGTTGCCGTGCCGGAAGAATAGAGTGTGAGCATCGAGTACCCATCTTTCCCAAACAAACTTCGCAGGCTTAGACCTGTTGCATATTGTTTTGTGATTGGGAAGAGTGTATGCACGCTCGATGAATCAAGCACATTTTTCCTCAGTTCATCTTTTTCCTTCGGGTCTCCTTCGATGTTGATGCGGCTGTCGCCGTAGAGAATGTTGAGACTCAGTTTCTGAGAAGGGGAAAGGTCGTAGGTGAACTTGGACTGCGTGTCCCAATACTTCGGAATTGCCGTGAGCGAAATTGTTG
Organism: Ignavibacteriota bacterium; assembly: GCA_016212665.1. Classification (NCBI taxonomy): domain Bacteria; kingdom Pseudomonadati; phylum Ignavibacteriota; species Ignavibacteriota bacterium. The sequence goes on along the minus strand of JACREZ010000023.1, from coordinate 140,457 downwards.
AAATGCCGACAATCCTATCAATAAGTTCGAGCAGACTGTTTCGTGCAGAGAAAATGTACGAGCCTTTACCTTCAGCAAAGCCGCCTTCGAGCATCGTACCGATTCCCGCCATGTTCATGTACGATTTTGATGCGAATGCCCGGCTCCTGTCTCCTTCGCGCACGGTCATGCTCATCACCGATGAAGATTTGTCTCCGTACTGTGCAGGAAAACCGCCGGAAGAAAACTGCACGTCCTCAATCATGTCGGCGTTCACCATGTTAATCGGTCCGGCAGAGTTGAATTGGTTTGAGTAATGATTGATGGACGGAATTTCCATACCATCCATGATGGTCAGATTTTCGTACGGTGCGCCGCCACGAACAATTAACTCGTTGATGTTATCAGTAGAACTTGCAACACCGGGAAGATTTTGTGCCACGCGCTGTACGTCCTGAATGCCGCCGGGAGAACGAAGAACTTCCGACCGAAGGATAACGTTGGAACTGACAGGACTCATCTGCTGTGCACGACTGAAGTAACTTGCCTGCGCCGTTACTCCTTCCACCTGAATTGCCGCTTCTTCCAGTTTGATGGCAACGGGAGTTGCGCGACCGGTGGTTATAACCACGTTGGTCACGACTTGTTGCTGATAGCCAAGTGCAGAAATGTTGAGACTGTATGTTCCTACTTCCAGTCCGGTAATTTTGAATGTTCCGTCAAGTCCCGAAGTCGTTCCGGTTGTTGGTTTTTCGACAACGACAATATTGACCGAGGGAATTGCTTCCATTGTTTGTGCATCAACGACGTTGCCAGTGAGGTCCCCCTTGTGTTGCTGAGCGAATGAAAAATAAGTGAAAAAAAGAATGAGAAATAGAATGTTTTGCTTCATAGATCCTTGAAAATAAAGTGAATGTAAAAAGAAAGAACAGTCTCCGCTCATGATGAAAAGCGATGGAAAATTGTACGAAGGAGAACAAAAAAAGATTCAGGTGCCTATCCCCGGTAACCCCAAACCCGAAACCGGTAACTAAGAATGTATCCGGTAACAGGAAAAAGAAGAGAGCAAACTATCCACTAATACTCTCTCCAACTTTTCACCTGTAAATCCTCAAGGTTCGTTCGTGCAAGCGCCTCCACAAACCGCATGGCAATTTGCCTGTTTGTAATCAGCATGACGTTGTGGTCAACCGCAGTGCGGCGAATGATGTAATCGTTATTCAATTCATCTTTATGAAGTGTTTTCGGAAGATTGATAACCAAATCAATTTTTCCTTGTTGAAGATATTCTACCGCGTTGGGTTGATGTTTATCGAGGGGCCAATACAATACTTCTGTGTGAATGTTGTTTGATTTCAAGAAGCGCGCAGTGCCGAGTGTTGCATACAATCGTATTCCCATCTGAGAAAGAATCCGAACAGAATCAAGCAGTTCCGCTTTTGATTCAATCGAACCGGTGGAAAGAAACACGCTCCGGATCGGAAGCCGGAAGCCGACGGAAATCAACGCTTTCAGATACGCTTCATCAAATGTATCGCCGAGACACGCGACTTCTCCTGTCGAAGTCATTTCAACTCCAGTTACCGGGTCAGCGCCATCGAGACGTGTGAACGAAAACTGCGGCGCTTTCACGCCGACATAATTCAACTCGAACACCGATTTATCTACCGCGTAAATCGGTTCGCCCATGATTGCCTTCGTTGCAAGTTCGATGAAGTTGAGTTTGAGAACTTTCGAGACGAACGGAAAACTTCTTGACGCGCGCAGGTTACATTCAATCACAGACACTTCATTATTCTTTGCAATGAATTGAATGTTGAATGGTCCGTTGATGTTGAACGCAGAAGCAATCGTTTTGGCAATCGCACGGATTTGCCGCATCGTTTCGAGATATGTTCGCTGAGCAGGAAAGACAAGCGTCGCATCGCCCGAATGAACGCCCGCATTTTCCACATGCTCGGAAATTGCATAGACGACGACGTTGCCATGCTGTGCAACTCCATCAAACTCAATCTCCTTCGCGTTTTCCATAAACTTGCTGATGACGGTCGGATGTTCGGACGATAAATCTGTTGCGCGTTTGAGGAAGCGAAACAGTTCCGCATCAGTCGAGGCAACCGCCATCGCCGCGCCGCTCAGCACATACGAAGGACGAATCAGCACAGGATACCTGACACGATGCGAAAATGCTTTTGCATCTTCCAATGTCGTAACTTCCGTCCATTCCGGTTGCGCAATGCCAAGCGAATCAAGCAGAGAAGAAAATTTGTGCCTGTCCTCAGCGCGGTCAATATCACTTGCAAGCGTCCCGAGAATTTTGACTCCCGCTTTTTGAAGCGGCAACGCGAGCGTGTTGGGAATTTGTCCCCCCATCGAAACAACCACGCCAAGCGGATTGAGTTTGTGAACAATTTCAAGAACAGTTTCCAAACTGATTTCATCAAAGATGAGTTTATCAAACTCGTCGTAATCCGTGCTTACTGTTTCGGGATTGTAATTCAGCATTACTGCGCTGTGACCAAGTTCCCGCAGCGTCATCCCCGCGTTTACACAACACCAGTCGAACTCGACGCTGCTTCCTATTCGATACACTCCTGAACCGAGAATTAACACGGGCTGAGTTGAGGCAGGGGTGCGCTGGTGCGCGGGTGCGGCGGAGATGTCGTCGTGCGATGAGTTGTAGGTGAGATAGATGTAATTTGTTTTTGCAGGATACTCTGCGGCGAGCGTATCAATTTGCCGGAATGACGGATGAATGTCAAACTTGTGTCGGCGTTGTCGAATCGTTTCTTCTTTTGATTCTGTGGCTCGTGCGATTTGTTTATCGGAGAAGCCAGCGCCTTTTGCTTTGCGGAGAAGTTCCTCGCTAAGAGGTTTTTGTTGTGCTCGTTCCAGTTCCAGTTCGATGTCAACAACGTTGTTGATTTTGTGAAGAAAGAAATTATCAATGTGCGAGAGTTGATGAATACGCTCAACCGAAATGCCTGACTTCAACGCCTGAACAACAGCAAAGATGCGCTCTTCGGTCGGCTCTTTCAATTCTTTTTCTACATGCTCGAACTGAAAATTTGAATTACCGACCAAGCCGTTCGCTCCGATGTCGAGCATCCGCAATCCCTTCTGCAATGCTTCCTCGAACGTTCGACCGATTGCCATCACCTCGCCCACCGACTTCATCGAAGAACCGATGCGGCGGGAAACGAGACGGAATTTTCTCAAATCCCATCGGGGAATTTTCACCACGACATAATCTAGTGCCGGTTCAAAAAACGCTGTGGTTGATTTTGTTACCTTGTTCGGCAAATCAAACAAACCGTAACCAAGCGAAAGTTTTGCCGCAACAAATGCAAGCGGATAGCCGGTCGCTTTCGATGCAAGTGCGGAACTGCGCGAAAGCCGCGCGTTCACTTCAATCACGCGGTACTCTTCCGATGTTGGGCTGAGCGCGTACTGAATATTGCACTCGCCGACAATTCCGAGATGACGAATTGTCCGGATTGCAATCTCGCGCAACATGTGATATTCTCGGTTCGTCAGCGTCTGACTTGGCGCTACAACAATGCTCTCGCCCGTGTGAATTCCCATCGGGTCAACATTTTCCATGTTGCAAACCGTGATGCAGTTGTCGTACTTGTCCCGCACGACTTCATACTCGACTTCCTTCCAACCTTCCAAATATTCTTCAACGAGAATTTGACTTGTGTGCGAGAGCGCTTTCGTAGCAATCTTCAGCAATTGCTTTTTGTTTCGACAGACGCCGGAGCCAAGTCCGCCGAGCGCATACGCGATGCGAATGATGACAGGAAAACCGAGTTCCTCAGCCACCCGCACGGCTTCATCAATTGAGGAAACTGCTTTGCTGCGACACGTCTTCACCCCGATTTCATCGAGCCGCTTGTTGAACAACTCCCTGTCTTCCGTGTCAATAATTGTGGAGACCTGCGTTCCGAGAACGTTGACATTGTGCTTTTTCAGAATTCCGCTTTTGTAGAGAGCGATGCCTGTGTTGAGCGCGGTTTGCCCGCCGAAACCGAGCAAAATACCGTCCGGCTTTTCTTTGACGATAACCTGCTCGACGAAGTGCGGATTGACCGGAAGAAAATAGACTTCATCTGCAAGATGCTCGCTTGTCTGAATCGTCGCGATGTTCGGATTGACGAGAACCGTTTTGATTCCCTCTTCCTTCAGCGCTTTGATTGCCTGACTTCCGGAGTAATCGAACTCGCCCGCTTCACCGATTTTCAGCGCGGCGCTTCCGAGGATAAGAACTTTCTTTGGTAACACCTTCTTGGTTTGTTGTATTTCCTTGTGCATCAATTTCAAAATTCTAATATCTAATTGCTAAACAAATTCTAAACTCAAATACGAATGGTTTAATGTGGAGAATAATCTCCCACGCACCCTTGTTCCTCTGCCCCCGTGCAACGTTAGTAAACCCTTTGCTTACCACCTATAACCTACGACCTTTCACCTTCGTCAGAAATTTATCAAACAAAAATTCCGTATCCACCGGACCCGGAGTCGCTTCCGGATGAAACTGCACGCTGAAAAACTTTCCCGATTTGTGGGACATTCCTTCATTCGTTCCATCATTGAGATTGGTGAAGAGCGGCTTCCAATCTCTTGGAAGAGTTTGTTCGTCAACTGCGAAGCCATGATTTTGAGAAGTGACAAAGCACTTATTTGTCCCGATTTCTCTCACTGGTTGATTCTGACTTCGATGCCCGTACTTCAATTTGTACGTGTTCGCTCCTGCCGCCCGTGCAAGCAACTGATGACCGAGACAAATTCCGAATATTGGTTTTTCCCGTTTGATTGCTTTACGGAGTTGCCTGATTGTTTCTTCACACTGTTTCGGGTCGCCCGGTCCGTTCGAGATAAACAATCCATCGTATTCAAGTGCATCGAGATTGGTGTTCCACGGAACGCGAAGCACTTCGATTTTTCTTTTGATGAATGAACGAATGATGTTGTGCTTGCATCCGCAATCAACCAGCACGACGCGATATTTTCCTTTACCGAGCAACTGCGGTTCACGCGTGCTGACTTCCGCAACAAGATTTCTCTGATTCGGGTCTTCAAATTCAACCTCATCGTTCTCGAAAACAATCTTGCCAAGCATCGTTCCTTCCTCGCGGAGTTTCTGCGTCAGCGTTCGTGTATCAATTCCGGAGAGTGCAGGAACACGATGTTCTATCAACCATTCCGACAAACTTTGTTCAGCATTCCAATGACTGTGCTTGTGTGAATAATCTGCGACGAGCAATCCGGTAACTCTGATTTTCTCGGATTCAAAATTCTGACTGATGTTGTTGATGATTTGGTTGGAAGGGACTCCGTAATTCCCGATGAGCGGATACGTGAGTGTGAGAATCTGCCCGGTGTATGACGGGTCGGTGAGCGATTCAGGGTAGCCGACCATTCCCGTGTTGAACACAACCTCGCCTGCTACGGATTTTTCAGAGCCGAACGAATTTCCGAAAAAAATACTTCCGTCTTCTAATATTAGTTTTGCCTGATTCGGTTTTCGTTTTGTCATGCCTGTTTATGAGTTGAAAATATTTCACGTAGCGCTGAAACTGTTTCGGTACAATGTTCTTCTTGAATGATGAGCGGCGGAAGAAATCGAAGAACGGTTTGTGCTGTGCAGTTGATGAGAATATTCCGCTCGCGCATCGCAGTAACGATTGTTTCTCCATCGAATGTCAGTTCAACGCCCAGCATCAAACCCAAGCCGCGAACTTCTTTGATGAGCGAAGGAAATTCATCTTTCAATTTGAAGAGTTCCGATTTGAAAAATCTTCCGACTGTGTCAGCGTTTTGCATTACTCCGCTCTCGAATATCTCACGCATAGCCGCGAAGCCCGCAGAGCAGGCAACCGGATTTCCGCCGAAGGTTGTGCCGTGCACTCCGGGTGTGAATGTTTCCGCAATTTCCCCGTTGCTGAGAATTGCACCGAGCGGAAGTCCACCTCCAAGCGGTTTTGCAACAACTACAATGTCGGGTTGAATATTATAGTGTTGGAACGAAAACGCTTTTCCCGTCCTGCCAAGTCCTGCCTGAATTTCATCAGCGATTAGGAGAAAGCCAAACCGCTCTCTCAATTGTTTAATTTCATCAACAAACTCCTGTGTTACCGGTCGGACGCCCCCTTCTCCTTGAATGAATTCAAGTATCAGCGCGACAGTTTTTTCTGTTACTGATTCTCTTAGTTGCTGAAGGTTATTAAATTCAATGGATGTACAGTTTTGAAGAAATGGTTCGTACCCTAATTTGTATTTTTCATGGTCCATCAACGAAAGAGCTCCAAACGTTCTTCCATGAAATGCATTGGAGAATGAAATGATTTCTGTTTTTCCTTTTGATGAACCCCACTTCCGTGCAAGTTTCATCGCACCTTCAATTGCTTCCGTTCCGCTGTTGGAGAAAAATACTTTTGAATAGCCTGAAATCTTCGTCAAATATTCTGCAAGCCGAATCTGCGGTTCCTGAAGAAAATAGTTGGAAAGATGAATGTACTTTCCGCTTTGTTCCTGAATCGCCTGAAGAATTGCCGGATGTCCGTACCCCAGCGCATTGACCGCAAGCCCGGCAAACATATCGAGGTACCGTTGCCCGTCCTTTGTGTAAAGATACACGCCTTCTCCCTTTTCAATTTCAAGCGGGAGACGTTTGTAGGTATGGAAAAAGTTCTGTTCTTCGCGTTCAGAGAGAGTCATGAGTGAAAAATATTGTGTTGAGACATGTGTTGCATAATAATACGAAGAAATGTATATTTATGCAATTCTAAATGACGACACAAATCAACGTATCTATCATCGGCGCGTCCGGGTACTCCGGCGGCGAACTTCTTCGGCTTCTTTCTTCGAGAAATGATATTTGTATCAACCATGTTACCGCTCATACTTCCATCGGCAAGCAGGTGGAGGACGTGTTTCCGCAGTTGGCGGGAAGAGTGGAATTGGAATTCGAATCGTTTGAAGCGGGCAGGAATGGAGACAGCGATGTTGTGTTCATTGCATTGCCTTCCGGCGAAGCGATGAACATTGTACCTCTATTGAAATCGGGAGAACGCATCATTGATCTTGGCGGTGACTTTCGTTTATCATCGGCAGAAGTGTACGAACAATTCTACCGTCATCATCATACATCATCTCATCTCCTCACTCAAGCCGTGTACGGACTTCCGGAACTCAACAAGGAATTGATTGCTCAGGCGCGTCTCGTTGCGAATCCGGGTTGTTATCCCACAAGCGCGATTCTTGCATTGTTGCCCGCGTTGCGGTCCAATCTCGTAGCGTCAACGGGAATTGTCATCAATTCGTTATCGGGGACGTCCGGAGCCGGAAAATCTGCTTCATTGGAGATGAGTTTTAGTGAAATTAACGAAAATATCCGTGCCTACAAAATAGGAACGCATCAGCATATTCCTGAAATCGAGCAGGCGCTATCGCAGGCATCGGGCAAAACGGTTTCCGTCAGTTTTGTTCCGCACCTCGTACCAATGACGCGAGGAATTTACACAACTATTCATGCCGACCTTCAACAATCAATTGATGAGCAGGATTTGTTTGCTCTCTATAAAGAGTATTACGCTCGCGCTCCGTTCGTCAGAATCAAACAGCACATTCCGCAAATCAAAGATGTCGCGTACACAAATTTTTGTGACATTGGATTCGTAATCGAAAAACGGACGAAGAAACTTATCATCATTTCTGTGCTTGATAATTTATTGAAAGGCGCGGCGGGACAAGCAATGCAAAATATGAATATCATGTTCGGGCTTCCCGAAACGGAGGGATTTTTTCCATCATCAATTACCAATAAACTCGTTGAGGAGAATGTGTATGTTTGAAGATTGTAAAGGCGGAGTAACCGCACCGCAAGGATTTCAGTCCGCGGGAATTCATTGCGGAATCAAAAAAGCGAAGAAAGACCTTGCTCTTATTTATTCAAGCGTGCCGGCAAATGCCGCCGCAGTTTTTACGACGAGCAAAGTTCAGGCGGCGCCGATACTTGTGAACAAACTTCAAATGAAACGCTCTTCGCGGTGCAGAGCAATTATTGTGAATAGCGGAAACGCGAATGCCTGCACCGGCGAGCGCGGATTGAACGACGCGTGGGAAATGGTAAACGCAACCGCACATGCACTGAACATACCGGAAGAGGAAATTCTCGTTTCTTCCACAGGCGTGATTGGACAATATCTTCCCCTGTCGAGAATTCAATTCGGCATACCCGAAGTTGTGAAGGCGTTGAGTGATGAAGGAAATCTCGCGGCGGCGGAAGCAATCATGACGACAGATACGTTCAGCAAGGAAACCGCGCTCCGTTTTGAATTGGAGGGAAAGCAGGCTACCATCGGCGGCATGGCAAAAGGTTCGGGAATGATTGCGCCGAACATGGCAACAATGCTCGGATTTCTCACCTCCGATGTGAACATCCATCCGACGCTTCTGCAAAAAGCATTGAAGCAAGCGACCGACCGCTCGTTCAACAGAATTTCTGTTGATGGCGACACCAGCACGAACGATATGGTGACAATTCTCGCAAACGGTCTGGCAGAGAATGATGAGATTGTAGATGAATCTGACTCAGCATACCAACTCTTTTATGAAGCGCTCGAAGTTGTGTGCGTGAAACTCTCGAAGATGATTGTTGTGGATGGGGAAGGCGCAACGAAATTTGTTGAAGTGCAAGTACAGGGCGCCGCATCGGAACAACAGGCAGTGCAAGCGGCAAAAGCGATTGCCAATTCCAATCTTGTGAAAACGGCGATTCATGGTGAAGATGCAAACTGGGGAAGAATTCTTGCGGCAATCGGTTATTCGGGAATTGAGTTCACACCGAAAGATGTGGAAATATTTTTTGGTGATGTTCCGATACTTCGACAGAATTATGTCATTAACTTTTCGGAACAAGCGGCAAAGAAAATTCTGATGCAAAAGGAAATCATCATTACCGTTGACTTGCATCAGGGAAACGAGTCAGCGTCATTCTGGACGTGCGATCTTTCCAAAGAGTATGTTGCTATTAATGCGAATTATAGGACGTGAAGAAATATGAACTTAAGAACAGCCACCAACTTTAACAATGGTTATTTCAAAATCAATCGTGAGGAAAGAAATTTAGCAGCGATTTTTTATCACACTTTATTATTGGATGATAATCTCAAAAGATTTCTTGATAAGATTGGCTGTGAACTTCCTATCATAGAAAATGAGGTGGGAATATATTTTGAATACGCCTACATCCGGGATTTGTGGAGCAATATAAAACAAGGTAATGAGTTTAAAAAGAAACTAATACTTGATATGTTACGCCCTACAAATCGAGAAGAGTTAGAAAAAAAGTCTGTAATAGAATTCAATAGTTATTTTGGTGCCAATAGAACTCTTTCGGCTGACCATATTGCAAGTCCGGGAAATTGGAGTATTAGATACTATCATAAAAACATTATTGACAATTCTGAATTTTTGAAAGTAAGCAAATTCAAATGGTGTTTTAATGCAAAACCAGACATTGTTATTCATACGACGCACAATCATGCAGTTTGTATTGAGGCAAAATTTGAAAGCGGGGAGGGAAAATATCCTTCAAATGATTTTGAAAAAGCAATATTTGACAATAGGAGGATAGAACATGTTGGACAGCTTTCCATTCAGAAAAAAATTATGGAGGAACTTTTAGGTATTCAATCGAAATATATTTTCCTAGTGCAAAAGAAATCTGAAACTGCTACTCATGAAGCGTTTACTTGGAAGGAAGTGTTTGAATGTTTTGACACAACAACATGTCCATATTTTATTAAACAATGGCTAAATCGCTCCGACATCAACTAAAATCAGCCGAGTAGCAATTGAATAAAATTTCAGATAAAACCGAAATCCTCATCGAAGCACTTCCGTACATCCAACGGTACGAAGGGAAAACATTTGTCATCAAGTACGGCGGCGCGGCGATGATTGATGATGAACTCAAAGCAACGTTCGCACAGGATGTAACCCTCTTGAAGAAAATCGGAATTAAGATTGTGATTGTTCATGGAGGCGGAAAAGAAATTACCGAGATTGCCAACAGGCTTGGCATTGAGTCGCGCTTCGTTGATGGACAACGCTACACCGACGAAGCGATGATTGATGTTGTGCAGATGGTGCTTGCCGGCAAAACAAACAAAGACATCGTTGCCCGCATTAACCAATGCGATGGAGAAGCGGTTGGCTTGTGCGGCATTGATGCCGGCGTTCTCCTTGTCAAAAAATTTTCCGCCACGGCGGACAAGTCGGAGAATGCAACTGATTTGGGTTTCGTCGGTGAGGTTGTCGGCGTGAACACTTCATATCTCAATTTACTACTCAACAATTCCATCATGCCGGTCATTGCGCCGCTCGGTGTTGATGCAAACGGGCAAGTGTATAACATCAACGCGGATGTTGCCGCCGCGAACATCGCCTCAGCGCTTCAGGCGGAGAAACTTGTGTTCCTCAGCGATGTCGAAGGGGTGTTCGCTCAGGGAAATCTTATTCACAGCATGACGCTGGAAGAAGCTAATCATCTCATCACAACGCGCATCATCAGTAACGGCATGATTCCGAAAATCAATTCTGCGTTTAACGCGCTTAAAGCAGGCGTTCAAAAAGTTCATTTGATTGATGGACGGGTTACACATTCTCTTCTGTTGGAAATTTTCACCAACGAGGGAATCGGGACGGAGCTTGTTCATTCATCAAACAACGAAATGGAATTTGCATGAATAAAATCGCACGGCAATACGCCATCAAAGAAATTATCAACTCAATGCCGGTTGCCAACCAGGATGAACTGCGTCTTCAACTGAAAAAGCGCGGCTTTAATGTTACGCAGGCAACGCTATCGCGCGACATGCAGGAACTCGGACTTGCGCGCGTTGCATCGGGAGATGGAGCGCGGTACGTTCTTCAACCCGAAGCGGAAGTGCAAATTCTTCGTCCGCTTGTCGGTGCAGAAGTCATTTCCATTCAGTGCAACGAAAGCATGGTTGTCATCAAAACGCTTCCCGGTTGTGCAAGCGTAGTTGCGGAATTTCTCGACGCGCAAAAACATCCGGGCATCATCGGCACGCTTGCGGGGGACAACACATTGCTCGTCATTCCCGAATCACAAAAGAAAACTCAATCATTACTCAACTATCTCAAAGAAACATTAATCGAAGGAAAATAATCATCATGAAAATTGTTGTTGCATACTCCGGCGGATTGGATACATCCGTCATGGTCAAATGGCTGATGCAAAAGTATAACGCGGAAATCATAACCGCGAGCGGAAATCTCGGTCAGGAAAAAGAACTCATCGGCGTGCAGGAAAAAGCGCTGAAGACCGGCGCGACGAAAGCGTACGTCGAAGACCTCACAAAAGAATTTGTCGAGTTGTATATTTTTCCCGCGCTCAAAGCGAATGCGCTCTATGAAAAATCGTATCCGATGGCAACATCGCTCGGTCGTCCGTTGCTCGCGAAGATGCTGGTTGATGTCGCCCGGAAAGAAGGCGCAACGTTTATTGCGCACGGTTGCACAGGAAAGGGAAATGACCAGGTACGGTTTGAAGTATCGATTGCCGCGCTTGCGCCGGAGTTGAACGTGATAGCGCCGCTACGTGAGTGGGAATTCAAATCGCGGGAAGAAGAAATGGCGTACGCGAAACAACACGGAATTCCCGTTGCGGCAACAGCGTCAAGTCCATATTCGATTGATGAAAATATTTGGGGAACGAGCATCGAGTGCGGAGTTTTAGAAGACCCGATGGTCGAGCCGCCGGAAGACGCGTACCAGCGAACAGTCTCTCCCGAACGTGCGCCGGATGAATCGGAATATATCACGATTGAATTTGAACAAGGAATTCCCATCGCGCTCGATGGAAAAGAAATGGATTCGGTCGAGTTGCTTCGCAAGTTAAATACAATCGGCGGGGTTCACGGAATCGGCAGAATTGATTTGGTGGAAAATCGTTTGGTCGGAATTAAGTCGCGGGAAATTTATGAAGCGCCCGCCGCAACGATTCTCCATTTCGCACACACGGAACTTGAGCGGCTCACGCTCGACAAGTCGGTGTTCCACATGAAGAATCAATTATCGAACGAGTACGCGAATCTTGTGTATAACGGATTGTGGTTCTCGCCGCTCCGCAAAGCGCTTGATGCGTTCATCAACGAAACACAAAAAACGGTTTCGGGAACGGTGAAAGTAAAACTCTTCAAAGGAACGGTCGCGATTGCAGGAAGAACATCTCCGCACTCGCTCTACAACGCGAAGTTAGCAACGTACACAAGCGAAGACCAGTTCGACCACAAAGCATCGGAAGGATTCATCAAAATTTTCGGATTGCCTCTTAAGACGTTTCATCAGGTTCAAACCGGCAACGTGTATCAACACGAATCAATTTCCTGAGGAGTTATGAAAGTCTGGAACGGACGATTTAAGAAACCGTTGCATCCCGAAGCGTTGAAGTTTTCTTCTTCGCTTCCGGTTGATAAGCGATTGTTTGAGGAAGACATCGAAGGAAGTCTTGCTCATGTTGCGATGCTGGCGAAACAGAAGATTATTGCAAAAGCGGATGCGGCGAAGATTCAAAAAGCGCTGAAGGAAATTCGGATAGAAATTCGTTCGGGCAAGTTGTCTTTCGGAAAAGAATTGAACGGCAAGAATCGTTTCGTCGCTGAAGATATTCACATGGCAATCGAACAGCGATTGCTCGAAAAAGTCGGTGACCTTGGCGGGAAACTTCACACGGCGCGCAGTCGCAACGACCAGATTGCACTTGATGAACGATTGTATCTTCACAAGGTAATCGTGCATATCAAGAGGGAAATCAGACAATTGCAAAAAACGTTTCTCCGCAAGGCAGAGCAATATCAACAGGTCGTCATGCCGGGGTACACGCACTTACAACACGCACAGCCAATTCTGCTTGTGCATCATCTGCTGGCGTATGTTTCCATGTTTGAACGGGATGGCGAACGGTTTGATGATTGTTTGAAGCGCGTGAATCGTTCACCGCTTGGCGCTGGTGCGTTGGCGGGAACATCGTTTCCGATTGACCGTGCGTTCTTAGCGGATTCACTTGGAATGATTGGGATTATTGATAACAGTATTGATGCAGTGAGCGACCGCGATGTTCACATCGAGTTTCTTTCTGCGTGCGCAATTACGATGATGCACCTGAGCCGGTTCGCTGAGGAAATGATTCTCTGGACTTCGCGTGAATGGAACTTTGCAGAAATCGGAGATGAGTTCACGACGGGAAGCAGTATCATGCCACAGAAAAAAAATCCCGACATGGCAGAACTTGTGCGAGGAAAAACCGGACGCGTGTACGGCAATTTGGTTGCGCTTCTCACCGTGATGAAAGGACTTCCGCTTGCGTACAACCGCGATATGCAAGAAGATAAAGAACCGCTCTTCGATTCTGCCGATACGCTTTCCGACTGCTTGAAGATTTCCTCAGCAATGTTGAAAACTGTCACGTTCAACAAAGAAAGATTCGAGTTGGAACTTCAAGCGGATTTTACCTTAGCGACTGAACTTGCAGATTATCTTGTGAGAAAAGGATTGCCGTTCAGGAAAGCGCACGCTGTTGTCGGCGCGATTGTTCAGAAGTGTTTGAAAGAACATAAAACGCTCAACCAACTTTCACTGAAAGAATATCAAACATTCTCCAAGGAATTTAAGAAGGATGTTTATCAAATTCTCGAACCGGAAACTTCGTTACAGTTGAAGAAGTCGTTTGGCTCGACGTCTCCAAAAGAGGTGAGGCGTGCGATTGAGAGATGGAAGAAAAAATTTAACCACGGATAACACAGGAAAACACTGATTGGCACTGATTTGAACAGAAACTATCTGTGAAAATCCGCGCTGTTTCCGTGTTATCCCTGTCTGCGGCAGGCAGGTGTGGTAAATGTTTTCACTTCCCCTTCCTGATAAAAATATCCCCGTTAAAATTCTTGAAGAGAATATCAACACCGCCGCCATTGAGGGAGCCGGTCATCATTTTTTCCATCGAGATTTTTTTCTTCCCAATTTTCCCGCGTGACTTATCTTCGACTTTTGATGCCGAGTAATCCATCTTGATTTCGAAATCGCTGTAGATTTCTCCCATGTCGTTCTTCAGCCGCATCGTCGCTTTTACATCCGGCGGGAAGGTAACATCAATATCGCCATTCATCGAACTGAACGACATGCTTTTCTTCTGATCAATTTTAGCAAACGAAACTGTGATGTCTTCGTTCAGAGCGTCCACCACGGCAGAACCGGAAAGTTGTTCGATTGAAACCGAGCCATTGAGATTGCTCACTTCCACATCACCGGAAACATTTTCAACTTTGATGTCTCCGTCATTCAACGTGCTGAGTTTCATTGAGCAATTTGTCGGAACCTGCACCGTGATATTGACGGTGCGACCTGACGCCATTGCGCTCGTACTGATTGTTACTTCGTTCTCTTCTTCTTCAACCGTTAAGCCGGTGCTCATGTTTGGGATGCGTTTCAGTCCGCGCTTCTTTTCATTCTTTCCATCGTGGTCTTCGTCGGATTCCCGAATCCGTTCTTCGACAATCACTTCGTTGCCGGAATATCCTTTCACCGTGATTCCGCCGTTAAGAATGCTTACTTTCAAAAACACCGGGCGCGATGGGTCGCTGAGAGGAACAACGATTTTGTCATCGCCTGCCGTTTGGCTGAACGTGAACGCAGTGAATACAAGAATGAAAATTGCAAGAAAGATTTTAGTGTTCATAATTATCCTTTGAAAATATCTTTTTTTAAATCCCCTCTTGAGAGGGGGTTGTGGTCTGTTACTCATACTTAGAAACATAAATATCGCCGTTCAAGGTATCGAACGAAAGTTCCGGTCCGCCGCTGCCGACACGCACAGAGAACGAGTCGCCGCTTCTATACACTTTCATCCCGTTTCGTCGTTTCATCGTTGGAGATTTGAGCGGAAGCGATTGTACATCAAAATCGGAATAGACTTCTCCGTTCATCGTTTTAAATTCCAAAACGGCAGAGAGGTTTTCCTGAAGTCTGACGGTTACTTCGCCGTTGATAGTCTTGAACGATGATTCTTCGGTCGGATTTTTCTTGAAACTCACTTCAACATCGCCGTCGACTGTTCGCGCTTTCCCCGAACCGCTGACATCGCGTAACCGCACATCGCCATTCACGTTCTCGACGACAAAGGCTCCCTCAACATTTGTTACTTTGATGGTTCCATCATTAATCGTTTTCAAACGAATGTCAACTTTACGTGGGACTTTCAACACAAAATCACATTCAACTTCATACCCATAATAATCGTAGCCACGGTAATTTGTCGAGCCGTCTTCGCATCGCCACGGCGCATCAACGAAGAGAAGAATTCTATCTCCCTCTTCTTCGATATCAACACGCACTTTTTGTTTTGCTTCTTCAATCTTCCGCTTCGATTCAGCAGTGATAGTTTCATGAACTACCAACTCCACAACATCGCCGTCGTATCCTGTCACTTCAATCGAGCCATTGATGTTATCAACAAGCAACGAATTATTCGCATCGTTCGCGTTGATAAACTTCAGCGACCGTCTGATTTCCAATTTCTCAGTCAACTCTTCACTTTGAACAGTAAGAGAAGGAATTGCAATCAGCATCAACAACGAAACTATTACATTCTTCATAAATTACTCCAATATATTTTTACTTTTTCATTTTGAATTTTGAATTGTCAAGAGTTCATCTCCTGAATCCCCAACTCTATCCGTTCCTTGACCGCTTTATTTACATCAGGATTGTTCAACATCCGATTGAGAATGTTGAGCGATGTTTTTTCTCGTACCTGAATGAGCCAATCCACGATTTCAATCTGCACGAGCGGCGAAGATTGTTTGGGAAGCGATTCGAGTAATTCCTTTTTGATTGTCTGTTCCCCGTCATTTCGAACGAGCGCATCGAGCGCGGCAAGACGTACATTGACATTCGGGTCATATTTGAGCGCCTGAAGAAGCGCCGCCGTGATTTCCGGGTCGGATCCTTCGGAACGGTAGCTCAAACTGACGCCCTTCAAACGCTCGCTTGCAGATTGCTGTTGAAGAAGCGATACCGTCAACAGTCGGTTCATCATCATCACTTCTTCGTGAAGTTGTGTTAATTCTGTTTTGTTTTCGGTCTGAACAATCTGCGGCTCTTGCTTCATCACGTAGCCAACGAAACCGCCGAGAACGATGAGGACGAGTGCAAAAGCAAATCGTCCTGCAACCTGTTGCGGGAAAAGAAATTCGAGCCAATTTCGTTTCGGCTTTTGATGCGCGTATGTTTTCAACCGTAGTGTCGCTTCTATTTCTTCCTGCAACACTTTGTAAAACTTTTCGCGTACTTCTTCCGATGGTTTTTCATTCGGAAGTTGTTCGAGCGCAGTCCACCACGTGTTCAGCAATTCATATTCTTTCCTGCATGGTTCGCACGAGGCAAGATGTTGTTGCACCGATGTTTCCGTTGGTGTGTCCAAATTGTTGTTGATGTATTCAAGCAAGTATTCTTTTATATGATTGTTGTTCATAGTCATTCTCCTGCAAGTTGGAAATAATATTTTCTCAAATCATTCATCGCACGATGAACACGAACCTTGACCACTTCAACCGTACAGCCAAGCAGTTCTGCAATGGCGGTATATTTCATTTCCTGATAGCGGCTGAGGAGTAACACTTCCCGTTTTTCCGGCGATAGTTTTGCGAGTGCTTTTTGCAACATACCGACATTTTGCAATTGCTCGACGTGTGCGTCGGGAATCGGGTCGTCACCGATTTGGTCGTGTGTTTCTTTATCGAGTTTTGTTTCCCGTCCCCATTTCCGTGCGTGGTCAATCTGCACATTGCGGGCGATGTGATACATCCACGGAAGAAACTCCCCTTCGCCGCGAAACGTGTGGCGGTATTTCATGATGCGGAGAAACACTTCCTGCACGAAATCTTCGCTAAGGTCGCGGTCGCCAGTTTGCCGAACATAATAATTATAGAGAGCGACATGATGCCGCTCGAACAAGAGTGCGAGCTTATGCAACTCGCCGTCCCGAACCTGTATCATAATTTGAGTATCCGATGAAAAACTCACAAAGTATCGAAATAGTTGAAGGATCCGTTATCTAATAAACTCAGTATGGGCTGAAAGGTTACAGGAATATTGGAAATGACTTGGTGACTTCAAAGTTAGGGGTCGCAGGGTGTCGGGCAACGGTGGATATTCTTGGAAAATTCTTTTTAGTTCTCTATGTTAGTTCTGCAATTTTCAAACAACTATGACGACAACATATATCCTCAGCGAGTATATTGAGCAGGCAATGGCAATGGCGCTCTACGACAAACTCGAAGATAATTCATATAGCGGAAGAATTCCTCTGTGCAAAGGAGTAATAGCGTTTGGGAAATCACTCAAAGAATGTGAGAATGATTTACGTTCGACGCTTGAAGAATGGATTCTTCTTGGTCTAAAATTACGTCATCCGTTGCCCGTCATCAATAACCTTGACCTCAACAAGGAACCTGAACTTGAGCCGGTGGGCGCCTTGTAAACGACAGGATTTTATCAGGCGACTTCGTCGTCTCGGTTTCGAGGGACCATACAGCGGAACCAAGCATCAGTTTATGCTTTTCAACCATCATCGTCTTGCTATTCCTTCCAATGCTGAATACACAATTCCACAGTTACGAATGATGATGAATGAAATTGAATCTATCACAGAAAAGGAAATCTCTCTTGAAGAGTGGAGCAGACTTTAGTATTTGAGTTTTCAAGTTTACTTTACAATCCACACATCGTTTTTCCCTTTGCAATCCTCTCAAGATTTCTGTACCTTGTTTCTGTCCTCTTCGAACATTTGAAGGGGATTATGCTTTTTAATGGGTAAAACAAAGAATATTTGCATCCTCGGCTCGACAGGCTCGATTGGGAAAAACAGTCTCGAAGTGATTGCCCGGTTTCCTGAGCGTTTCCGTCCGACTTCTCTCACAACCAATTCAAACATTGCTCTACTTGAAGAGCAGATTGCGAGATTCAAACCGGAGCGCGTTGGTGTGATGAATGAATCTGCAGCGGCATCGCTTAAACAACGGCTCAATGGTTCGGTGGAGTTGTTCGTAGGCGAAAACGGATTGCAGGAACTTGTGCAAATTGAAACGAGCGACATCGTCATTAATTCGCTCGTCGGATTTGCGGGATTGAAGCCGACCATTGAAGCAATCAAACAAGGAAAAACAATTGCGCTGGCAAACAAGGAAACGCTCGTTGTTGCAGGCGCGTTGATTACGGCTCTATTAAAAGAGTATAACTCGACACTTGTTCCTGTAGATAGCGAACACAGTGCTATTCTTCAATGTTTATCGGGAGAAGACGCCCGGCATATTTCCAAATTGATTCTCACGGCATCGGGCGGACCGTTCCTTCATCTCGACAAATCGAAGTTTGAAACTATTCGGGTGGAAGATGCGTTGAAACATCCGAACTGGAACATGGGAAACAAAATCACCATTGACTCGGCAACGATGATGAACAAAGGTCTTGAAGTGATTGAAGCCCACTGGCTGTTCAATCTTCCGCCGGAAAAGATTGACGTGGTGATTCATCCGCAATCCATCATTCATTCGATGGTGGAGTTTGTGGACGGTTCGGTGAAGGCGCAACTCGGCGTCCCTGATATGAAAATTCCGATTCAGTACGCGCTCACGTATCCCGAACGATTGCCCGCTCCGCACCCGCGTGTGGATTTTGCCCAACTCCGCGAAATGACATTCTTTGAACCGGACACGGAGAAGTTTCCGTGTTTGAATCTTGCGTATCAGGCATTGAAGCAAGGCGGAACTGCACCGGCAATTCTCAACGCGGCGAATGAAGTCGCAGTGGATTTATTTTTGAAGAAGCAAATTCGCTTCACACAAATTCCACAACTCATCGAACAGGCGTTGGATTCGGTTCCGCACGAGACGAACGCATCGCTCGAAGCAATCATTGAAGCGGACAAACAAGCGCGTGCGTTTGTTCTTTCATCAATCAAATAAAAAGAAACTATGGATTTTTTGAACACAATTTTATACACAGGTATTACGCTCGGAGTGTTAGTATTCATTCACGAGTTCGGACACTTCATCGCCGCAAAACTGACAGGGATGAGAGTGGACGTTTTCTCCATCGGATTTCCGCCGCGTGCGTTCGGGAAAAAAATCGGTGAGACAGATTATTGCATCTCGTGGCTTCCGCTCGGCGGCTATGTGAAAATCGCAGGCATGGTGGACGAAAGTTTTGATACGGAGTTCGCGAACGCTCAGGTACAACCATGGGAGTTTCGCGCAAAGCCGTTGTGGATGCGTTCGATTGTCATTTCCGCCGGAGTGATTATGAATCTTCTCCTCGCAATCGGAATTTTCTGGGGAATTCATTATTCACGCGGGAAGTACATCGAAGAGACAACGGAAGTCGGATACGTTGTTGAAGAAAGCGCCGCCGCGCAAGCAGGATTTCAAATCGGCGATAAGATTATCTCGGTGAACGGAAAGAATGTTGCACATTGGGGAGAAGTGAACGATGCAGTCTATCTTGATAACATCGGGAAAGATTTACAGATTGCGGTTCAGCGTTCGGGAAGTCAGCAAATGTTGATGGTCTCTGCAATCAACCCAAATGATACCCTCCGTGACGGAATCGGTATCGTTGAAGCGTTTACTGTACCGGTTATTCAGGCAGTCGAACTTGGCAAACCCGCCGAGAAATTGGGGCTTGCACCGGGCGATGTTATTACGGCAATCAATGAGACAAAAATTTATTCCGACCATCAAATCATAAAAATCATCCGCGCCAACGCGAACAACACGCTCAACGTCGAATGGAAGCGGAAAGACTCAACGTATTCCGGCGCAGTGACGGTGAACGAATCGGGACGCATCGGCATCAGCATCGGAAGAATGTACACAGGACCATCGAAGCGGATTGAATATTCGTTCTTCGAGGCGATGGGACAGGGTGTGCGGGAAGTCGTTCGGGTTGTTGATTTGATAATTCAATCGGTGGGAAATATTATTTTCGGGAAAGCAACGGTGAAAGAATCATTCGGCGGTCCGATTCGCATCGCACAGATGGCGACGCAATCTGCCGAGTACGGACTCGGAAGTTTTCTCACGTTCATGGCAATGCTCAGCGTCTCGCTCGCCGTGCTGAACATTCTCCCGATTCCCGCGCTCGATGGCGGACATCTGACGCTGATGATTTATGAAAAGATTACGCGCCGGGAAATTCCATTGAAAGTGAAGTTAGGAATTCAAAAAGTCGGATTTGTTCTGCTTCTTGCTTTTATGGCGTTTGTGATTTATAATGATATCGCGAGTTTTTGATTTCGCTTCCTGTTCCGTTGCATGAAGCACGGTGAGAACAATCACCCGAACTTTTCAGAAAATTTCGTTTTTTATGCACTATGTATTGTAGCATTCAATTAAAAGGAAACACAATGTCTCCACTCTTAAAACGATGGTTACCCATCTTCATCTCTTGTTTCGTTCTGTTCTTATTCGGTGAACAGGCGAAGTCTCAGCAACTTCGTTTGAACGAAACCCATGCCGATATCAATCAACTTACTATCGGCGATATAGATTTTGAAAATTTCGGAAGTCAGAACTGGTTTTTCACGCTCGACATGAGTTGTGAAAACTGTCTGCCGCTCACAACAGTACGATTGTTTGTGAACGTTGATATCGCTCTTGCCGATGCTCAATATATTGATGCGGTTCGATTCAACACAGAGTCGTTTCAACTTCCGAAGAGTATCAGCAACACCGACATTGGTCGTGATGGTTCGGTAGCAATTCAAACGGGAACGTTCGTGTTCAGTCAGGAAGCGAAAGATAAAATTCAGAACCTTGCACTTGCAACCGGAAAACTTCCCGACGGAACGTACACATTTCATTTACGAATTGAAGATGTAAATCCAATTACGCCGGCCGTTTATGATTCACGTGAAATCGTTCTCACTATCAGAAGTTTTTCGCGCATCGAACTCCTCAGCCCTTTGGACAACAGCGATATTTCAACGCCTTTCCCGTTATTTCAATGGGCGTTTGATGGCGAGCAAGTAGAACTTTCCATCTATGAAAAAATGACGCATCATCAATCGAACGAAGAAGCATTGAGCGGAACGCCGTTGCTTGTCGTTCGTACGGGCGATGCAGGATTACCAGTCGGTGTGCAGACTTTTCAATATCCGACGGCAGGTGTGCGTGCGTTGGAACTCGGCAAATCATACGTGTGGGTTGTTCGTTCGCTTTCAACAGGAACAGGCGGAAGCGATGCCGGATTGAATAGTGAAGTCTGGAAGTTCACAGTTTCTCAATCGGGCGGCGGAACGACCAATAATCTCGCAGAAGAATTTGTCTCAACGGAGAGGTTATCAAGCATTCTCAATGATATTCCGGGGATGGATGCCGGAGCGTTACAACGATTACTGGAAGAATATCAGATGACCGGCGAGATTTATATCAACGGGCAAAAAATATCGGTGATGGAATTACGACTGATACTTGAGGAGCTCATGAGAAACCCAGACCGTATTATTGAAATGAAAGTGATTGAGTAAGAGAAGGAGTAACTATGAAAAAGATATTAATAACAATTTCCATTCTTGCCATTGGTTTGATATTCGGCTTCATGATGACTGCCGGAGAAAAATCAATTGCGCTCGCAGTGAAAGTCATACGCGAGGTTTCCCGAAGAACCGAGACGATTGATTGGGCATCGGTGAAAAAGGGAGAACTGATGTATTCAGGCGATAAAGTGCGCACAGGTGACCGTTCGATTGCGATTGTGAAATTTACCGACAACAGCATTCTGCGCGTGCGGGAGAAATCGGAACTCCAGATTCTCGGCGAACAGAAAGAAGGCGCGCTTGAAAAGAATGTTCATCTCACACGCGGTGAGTTCTCGTTTGATATTCAAAAGCAAGAGAATGAAAAATTTATTTTTACTTCACCGACTTCCGTTGCGGCAATCCGCGGAACACGCGGAACAATGGTGCGACTCGATAGCGGCGATGTTGTTGTCGTTCTTGAAGGATTGGTGAACCTGCTGAATTCAATTTCCAACACAGGAGTTGATGTCGGTCCGGGACAGACCGGAATTTCCTACACCGACGGACGAGTGTTTGTCCGTGATGCAACATCAAACGAAACGGACGATGCCCGCCGTTCTATCAACGCCGGAAGCGGGACAGGTCGGGAAAATCTTCTCGATATCGAACTGAAGGATGACGGCAACAACAAAAAGCGTTTACGCATCCGCTATCGCGATTGAGCCGCCGCTTCACATACTTCATAAATGACCACACATAATTTTTGAAACTGCCATGATGAATTTGTTTCTACGAAAAATAGTTCCTGTTTTCCTGCTCATGATGTTGAGCGTTCCGATGTTCGCGCAAGTGAGCGATAAAATTCTCTCCATCAACACAAGCGAAGGAAGAGAAGGCGAACCGGTTGAAGTCAAGGTTGACCTGACGAATGCAATCAGTGTCAACCAAATGTTTTTGAACTACAGGACGCCAGGCATGAGTGACTACAAACGAGTCGAGATGACGCTCACCGGAAACTCTGCTACAGCAACAATCTCCGGCGAGGAAGTTGTCCCGACCGAAATTGAATATTATTTCGTGATGACAATAATGCTGAAAGATGGTTACGATACGTATCCTGCGGAAAATCCAAAGAACAATCCATTGCGGCTCGTTGTTCATCCTGCATCGCCGAAAGAACGGATGGTGGTATTCCTCAGCCCCGATACAGGTCGCGCGGTTCCCGCAGATGAGTTGATGATTGCGCTCGCACTGAAAAATGTCAGCCCGCTGGTTGATATTTCGACGATGAAATTATTTATTGACGGGAACGATGTAACAAAAATCGCTTCCATTGCCGACAGCCTGATTACTCTTGACCCGCAGAAAGTTCAACCCGCCCTTGAAGACGGGAACCATGTGTTTCGCGTTGATTTGTTCAGCAAAAAAGGGCAACTCTATTACACACAGACATTGAAGTTCAGTCAGGGTCCGCTCTTCTCGTATGAAGAAGAACCGTCGAAGTTTTTGTACAACCTTAGCGCAAAGGTTGAATCTCGCCATGAACGATTTACCAATTCATGGAAGCCGTACAATCGCGGATGGCTCAATCTTTCAACCCAACGAGGCGCGTTGACATTGAGCGGGAAGGTCTTTGCAAGCAGTGAAGAACAAACCGACCGTCAGCCGGTGAACCGTTACTTCATCGAGGCAAAAACGCCCTGGTTCCGCATCGGGTATGGCGATGATTATCCCGTGTTTCCAAGTATGATTATGAGCGGCAAACGACTACGCGGCGTTTCATCAAATCTGAAATTAGGTTTCTTTAATGTTGATGTTGCAAGCGGCGATGTCATTCGGACAATCGAAGGAGAAGCGATTCGCATTTTCTCTAAAGATAGTCTGACGTTCGTACAGAACGACACAACGCGCCCGAACCCGACCGGCGCGTTCGGCCCGTACGATACGACGAACGGAAATAATTTCTGGGCGGAATACCGCTACGGAACATTCAAGCGACAACTGACGGCAGTGCGACCGAGTTTTGGCGGCGGTGAATCGTTTCAACTTGGTTTCACCTATTTGAAATCAAAAGATGATGTTGGGTCGCTCAAGTACGGAATCAAGCCGCAGGAAAATCTCGTCCTCGGCTCCGACATCTTCATCGGCATGTTCGATAGAAAATTGCAACTCACAGCGCAAGGAGGAGCGAGTGTATTCAATTCAAACATTCAAAAAGGAAACATCACCGATGCTCAAATTGATTCGCTCTTCACAGATGCCGACTCGGCTGACAAGCGGAAAGATTTCAAAGACATCCGGGACATCGTTTCCAAATATATCACGGTGAACGAAAATCTTGTGCCGCTTTCTATTGATAAAATCAGTTCCATCACGTCGTACGAAGGCGGGATTGCACTTGATATGTTCGATAACTATTTGAAAGGGACGTATCTCTTTCATGGAAGTCAGTACCAATCGTTTGGGCAGACATATTTCAGAAAAGATGTGAAGGGCTTTAACGTGTTCGACCGCCTGCGGTTGATAAAGAATCAACTTTTCCTCACCGGTTCGTTTGAACAGTTGAAGGATAACACAGACGAGACAAAACTTGCAACAACGACCTTCACCAACTGGAACGGAAGCGTTGCATATTATCCGCGCTTCAACTTCCCGAACATCACCGTGGGGTACGGACAAAATACAAGTTCAAACGGATTATACACGCTTGATCCGAACGGACCCGACAGCACAAAAGCGCGAAGTGCTAGAGAAGATTTAACAAGTCGTTTGTTCGTTCAGTTGGGATATGATTTCAATGCAGTTGCACGACACAACGCGTCGTTCAGTTTCAGCACGAGCAACACCGATGATAAGACATTCAGAAGTTTCGACACAAAAAGCACGATTGTTACAACGATGTTGATGTCCACGTGGAAATTCCCGTTGCAGTCCACGGTCGGTTTATCCTTCAGCAACAGCAAACTTCCCGGGCAGACAGCATCGGTTCAAAGAGATTTCAACTATACAACGCTCACGCTTGGAGCGCGGTATCGTTTGCTTCAGGAAAAACTCCGTCTCTCCGGAACGTTCGTCCCGACCTTTGGCGATGTACAGCGCTCGGTCATTTCGTTCGTTGCTGATTACAGTCTGCTTACCAATCTCGTCGCCTCGTTCGATGCAAGCCTAATAGATAACACAAACGGTTCGACAGACTCGATTGTGAGCTTTTTGTTGAAGTATAATATGTAGTTTTCACTAGCACATAAGACTCTTTCGATTTTCTGAAAGAATATGTATCTTTCTTGTAGAAACAAAAAGAAAGTCACGTATGCGTATCAAAATTCAAAAGTGGGGAAATAGTTTAGCGTTAAGAATCCCCAAAGCATTTGCTTTCCAATCAAGAATCAGACAGGATGAGTTTGTTAATCTTACATTGGAAGATAATAAAATTACCGTCGAGCCGATTGAGGAGAAGAAATTTACTTTGGATGAATTGATTTCAGGAATAAAGAAATCCAACCTTCACAGGGAATTTGATTCGGGGAATAGGGTTGGGGTGGAACTCTGGTGAAACCAAAACGATATGTTCCCGATGCAGGCGACATCGTTTGGCTGACATTCAATCCACAATCGGGACATGAACAAACCGGGAGAAGACCTGCTTTAGTAATTTCACCCTTGATCTACAACAACAAAACTGACTTGGCAATCTTTTGTCCAATAACAAGTCAGGAAAAAGGTTATCCGTTTGAGGTGCGGCTTTCTGATGATTTGGAAATCAGCGGTGTTATTTTATCCGACCAAATCAAAAGTCTTGATTGGAAGTCGAGAGAAGCCGAGTTTATTTGTAAACTGCCAAACCATCTTTTTCGAGAGACGTTAAATAAAATCAGTGCGTTGTTAAATTTCTGATAGACTTTCTTTTCGCTTACCATTCTTCTCTTGTAAATACCGGAAGTTTTCTCTATCCCTAAAGAGAACTATGAACATTCAACTCAGTAACTGCACCCTCCGCCCCTGGCAAGAAGGCGATGAACAATCGCTCTCCTATCACGCAAATAATCTCAACATCTGGAACAACATGCGTGATGTATTTCCGCATCCGTACACAATGGAAAAAGCAACGTGGTGGATTCAGGAGGGAAGTACAATACAAGGGACGTTCAATCTTGCAATCGAAGTGGAGGGGAAAGCGGTTGGTGGAATCGGGTTGATCTTCAAAGAAGATGTGTACCGACGTACAGCAGAAATTGGTTATTGGCTCGGCGAGGAATATCGCGGGAGAGGAATTATGACAGAAGCAGTAAAAGGATTGACCGAATATGCGTTCACCAACTTTGACCTTGCGAGAATTTATGCAAGCGTGTTCGAGACAAACATCGCTTCGATGCGTGTTCTTGAAAAAGCAGGGTATCGGTTTGAAGCCCGCCTCCGGAAGAACATCACTAAAAACGGACAGACATTCGACGACTTGATTTACGCTCTCGTCCGTGAATGAATTGCAAAGTTGATTTCTACCCGCTTTTTTCCGTTCTTTGATGTAAATCTATCATTCATTCTTGTTCTTCATTGCAGATACCTATGCGCGCACAAACACTTGGTCAATTAACAACATCCGGCTATACCGTTGTCTCCGTCAAAGATGAGATGCGGAACAATCTCATCAGGAAACTCCGGCAGAAAGAGAAACTTTTTCCGGGAATTATCGGATTCGATGAGACGGTAATTCCGTCGCTCGTCAACGCGATTCTTGCGAAGCATGATATTATGCTGTTGGGATTGCGAGGACAAGCAAAGTCGCGCCTCGTGCGTCAACTTCCTTCGTTGCTCGATGAGTACATTCCCGTCATCAAGGGATGTGAAATCAATGACAATCCGTTTCATCCTGTATGTAAGCGTTGTGTTGATTTGACAAACGACCATGGCGATGCTGTTGAGATTGACTGGCTTCACCGAGATGCACGACTGGGGGAAAAACTTGCCACGCCCGATGTCACCATCGCAGACCTCATCGGCGACATTGACCCCATTAAAGCCGCATCGCAACGACTTCATTACTCGCACGAGGGAGTGATTCATTTCGGAATTATTCCAAGAACGAACCGCGGTATTTTTGCCATCAACGAACTTCCCGATTTACAGCCGCGCATTCAGGTCGGTTTGTTCAACATCCTCGAAGAAAAAGATATTCAGATTCGCGGGTTCAGCATCCGCATTCCGCTCGACATCATTCTTGTCTTCACCGCAAACCCGGAAGATTACACCAATCGAGGAAACATCATCACGCCGTTGAAAGACAGAATTGATTCTCAAATTCTCACTCATTACCCGCGCACGATTGAAGAAGCAATCTCCATTACAGAACAAGAAGCCTCTGTTCAACGGGACGGACGAGAGATTCACATTCCGCATTTCTTCAAACAGATAATCGAACAGATTGCATTTGAAGCGCGTAAGAGCGAATATGTTGACCAGAAATCCGGCGTCAGCGCGCGGCTAACAATCTCCGCGATGGAAAATCTTATCAGCAATGCCGAGCGGCGCGCCATCATCAATCACGAAGAAGTTATCGTGCCGCGTATTTGCGATTTACAACACGTACTTCCGGCAATGACAGGAAAAGTCGAGTTGGTGTTCGAGGGTGAGCAGGAAGGTTCGGCAAAAGTCAGCAAGGCGTTAATAGGAAAAGCCGTCCGGGAGATATTCAAACAATATTTTCCCGACCCGCTTGCACGAAAACCGGTGCGCGGACAAACGCCCGAACAAAAGAATCGAATGGAAGATTCTGAGTACACTCCCATCATTCGCTGGTTTGAATCGGGCAACAATATTCAGATTGCCGATGATATGAAGTTTGATGTCTATGCAAACGAGTTGAGCAAAGTACGCGGGCTTCGCGAAACGACACTCAAATTTATGAAAGCAGTCGAGATGAACAAGCACCTCCTTGCATCATCCATGGAGTTCTTGTTAGATGGCTTGCATCAATTCTCCAAAATCGCGAAGGACGAAGTTGACAATCAAACATTGTACAAAGACATGGTGGGAAGTATCTTTCCTCCGCGTGGCGTGTTTGAGGAAGAAGATTAAAACCCTTTGAAGCAGGATTCCTGACCGTTTCTTCTACAATTTGTTGGAATTCTACATGGTGCATGTTGCACGTTCCTCTCCAAACTAACCGCCGTTTCCGTTTTCCAATCCGGTAAACGTGACGCGTCCTTCCGTTATCAAAAACGGGATTCGGATGTGGTCAATATTCAAGGCAATCCATTTATCTTTCACTTTCCAATCGGTAAACGTATCGTTAGAAATGATAAAACACTTATCTAATCGCGCATGTTCGATAAGAAAATCGTCTGCAGAAGTATGCGAGGGAACTTCATAATAATTCACAGACTGTTTTACGCTTTCCAATATCTCCTTATCGTGAAAGCGATAACGAAGCGAAGCATCGGCGATGATTGTTATATCCTTGAAGCCGCGCCCCTTCAAAGCATCAATAACTTTTCGGAGATTTTCTGCACGCGCCGATTCGCTCTTTTCCTCTTTGCCATGCATTGCCACATTACTTCCGTCAATATACACCTTGCTTTTGGAAAGCCGGAAGATTTCAAACATCTCCGTCTCTTTGTCATAGAAACCATTCTTCTTCGCTTCCGCGTGATTCAGAAAAAAATTTTGCAACTGTTCCTGTGTTTCCAACTGCCGCGAATACCAGAGCGGAAGTACTTTCATATCGTTGCCGATGAATGCGCGTTTATATTTTTCCTGCTCGTTACTAAGAAGTTCACGTATCTGCGCGAGACTGAGCCGGCTCCCGTTTTCCTGCGCTTTGAGCAATTCAATTACTTGAAAAACATCCATCGCGTATTGTCCGATATTGGCATTCTTCAATTTGCGGAAATCTTCATATTCTTTTTTTGTTGCAATGGCGAGTCGCTTCGCATCCTCATATTCTTTCACCTCGGAAAAGCCTGCTTTCAGAGCGGAATAAAAATCATGCGAGTGAGCAAATCCCTTGGTGTTCGCCTCGGTAAACATCATCACATCCGGGTAACCGGCATCGTACACTTTTGCAAATTCCTGATACGTTTTCAATCCTTTGCTCATCGCGTATTTCATCAGTTTCGTTGCATTATCAATACTATCGGGAATGATTGCTGTATTTTTATTGCTCTTGTACTGTTCAAACTTCTTCTTGAATTCATCGAACCCTTTTACAAAACCACCCTTCTGCGCCTGAAGAAAATCCTCCTTGCTTTCCACCCCGGTTTTCTTCAGTTCCTCGAACTCTGTAAATGATTCACAACCGCTTTTCTTTGCTTCGTAAAATAGCGCCGCGTTGGGAAAACCGTTTTTCATACTTTCACAGTAATCTTCAACCTCGCGGTAACCCTGCCCGTCAATTTTATACATCGCTCCGTCATGAGGGAAGACAAAAGAAGGATACTCATTTTCATGTACACGGAAAATGAACTTCACATTATGAAATTCGGCAAACCGGGTGAAACCGAAAATATCGCTCACCACGATAACCGGGAAATCGAGATACTCTTTAGTCTCGATATATTCGAACTTTATTTTTGATGCCATACGCGCCTTTCATGTTATGATTCGTACGATTGAAGATACAGAAACAAGCCGCAATTCTGCAAGTTTACGTGCTGTTCTGTTTCTTCCAGAATGTAGAGCGTTTCCTGTTCATTGATAATACCCAGCAACCGATATATTGAAAGGAGATTTCTGAACGAAGTAATTCCGAGATGCACACAATATTGTTTGACCTCTCCTTCCTTACTCTTTAATAAATGGATAAAAGGATGAGCATCGATGAGCGTCTGTATTGATTCACATACCTGCTGAAACTGGTGAAGTGTCTTGTTGAGATAAGGAATTTGTTCAGATGTAAATTCAACCGTAGAAAGCTCCTTAGCTTTTGCTAATACAAGATCATGCCACGTTATCATTTCCGCGAAGAAATCGTTTCGGAAGATAAGTATCTGGGATTCTTCCAGTTTTCCTACAAGCGGAAGAAAAAATAATGGCTCGCTGAGGAAAACTATCTCATCCTGATGTTGCAAAGGGAGTCCATCCTGATTACTCGCCGTAAATTTACATGCTACCGTTTCCATTACTGAGGGAAAGAATGGTAGTTCTTCCAGGTGATACAATGTAGTGGCAACACAATGAAGATAATAATCCGGATGGTCAGAATCAGGATTATATCCGTTCAGGGTCCACGTCTGTATTATGTTCGATTCGTCATCATTAGTAAACTTCACAATATTCATTAAATGAAAATGTGTAAGAAAGTTCTCAAACGTTTGTTGAACATGCTCTTCCATTGACTTAATAAATTTTTCAGAAGCTCGAATCAGTTTTATTTCCTCAATTATTTTTCCCCGTTGTTTCCTCAACGCTTTCAACCGGGTATAGACTTCATCAATTCTCTCCTCTGTTATAGAAGTATTCTTTCCAGGGACGATTGTTTTAATCAGACCGCGTTTAAGGTTTTCAGGTAACGTAGGAAAATCCCTGTATAACGATATGAAAGTAGCGCCAACTGCCGCGAAATGAACATGAGTCGCAAAACAAAATCCCGTCGTAAGTAATGCTGCGTCGTCTTCATCGGAAATCTTCGTATCTTTTCTATTGATAATTGTTAATTCCATGTCCCAAAAAAGAAAATATTTCTGATTTAATCAAATTGTTCAACTCAATTCTTCTCTATTCCGTTCCACCCACCACGCCCAGAGAACCAACAGCCACAGACTCAATCCCGCCCACGGAATTGCTTCAACATTTGGCGGAGGCGGTCCGAAAAGATTCATGCAATAAATGAGGAGAAGAAATGCGATGAGACTCCAGAATCCAATTATTCCTTTTTTGTTCTTTACCTTCGTTGCGATGGTGTAAAAATAAATTCCCAGAGCAAACAGACCTCCTTCAATGATGACTGTTGCCGCAACAGAGTTCCACAACCCGAAACCGAAGAATGAAGAACTGCCCGGTGTCAACGGCAAATCAGGACGGTGCGTGATGACATCCAATATCCAATGACTTAACACAGCGAACCATAACACCATTGCTTCTCTCTTTTCTTTTCGAACAAGAAAATATACGCCTGCAACAAGTGTTGCCCATAAGGCAGTCATCAACAAACTGTGAGAGTACGGATATGAAATAAAGTTGAGCGGAGTAACTGCGGTATTCCCCGGCTCAATCGCGACTCGTTCTACGCCGAGCAACAGGAGTGGGGGCCAGAGCAAATCAAGAAATTGTACGGCGATAAAATTAGTTGCAAGATTAGATTTTGGCGCAAGTTTCTTTACGGCAAAACCAACGGCGAAGTGTCCGATGAACATGGTTGGTGAGAGGTTAACTGGTTGACGATTTTTGGTTTAATAGTTTTCAAGCAAGATACGAAGAGTTTGGGAAATGGTTGGTGGTAATGATTGAGTATTCAAGATTTATGATGTGATGTTATGTAAGGAACACCATTGAATGAAAAATTCTGTAAGGATATCATAATTGTAGAAAAATTTCAAAACAAAATTATAAACCCCGATAGGGGTGAAATAGGAATTTCTATATCACTCCTACGGAGTTTTAGCTTGATTGTTATTCATTTCTATAATTATTTCACCCCGTTGGGGTTAGAAAGTATGCGTAACGTCAGTTATGATTTTCTTCTTTGGCTGATAATCAACCACCACATGGATGATTATCAGCCGCATTGACTTCATCCTGTTTTGATTTAATCGTAACATTAGAAAGGTATCCATAAGCGAACAACCCAGAACGACAAACGCGAAACTGAAAACCGGAAACTGTAAACTTGAAACTCTGCGCGCTTCTTATTATTTTCATCACCAAAATTAGCTATAGGAATTTTAACATGTTCAAACATTTTTCAGCAACCGTACTCCTTTTCTTATTTCTTTCGTTCCAACTCCTCGCCGATGAAGGAATGTACCCGCTCAGTGAAATCGGGAAACTCAATCTCAAAGCGAAGGGATTGAATCTCACCGCAAAAGACATTTATGAGTCGGGGGACGTCGGGTTGATTGACGCAATCGTTCAACTGAGCGGCTGTAGCGGTTCGTTTGTTTCGCCGGAGGGATTGATGATTACCAATCATCATTGCGCTTTCGGCGCTGTGCAGCAGGCAAGCACCGCCGAGCATGATTACATCACCGACGGATTTCTGGCAAAGACACGCGGCGAGGAACTTCCTGCAAAAGGAATTACTGTTCGCATTACCGATTCGTACAAAGATGTTTCAGGCGATGTTCTCAGCGCCATCAGCGATACGATGGACTTTGCTTCACGCTCAAAAGCAATTGACAAACGCATCAAAGAGATTGTCGCAGAAACGGAAAAACAAAATGCAGGCAAGCGTGCGGAGGTTTCAGAAATGTTCGCGGGCAAATCATACATCCTGTTCATCTATACATATTTGAAAGATGTTCGCATGGTGTATATTCCGCCAAGGGGCATCGGTGAATTTGGCGGCGAAGATGACAACTGGATGTGGCCCCGTCACACAGGTGATTTTTCGTTCCTGCGTGCGTATGTCGGGAAAGATGGTTCGCCTGCTGAGTATTCAACAGAGAATGTTCCTTATCATCCGAAAAAGTTTCTCAAAGTAAATCCCGACGGCGTAGAAGAAAATGATGCAGTGTTTATTCTTGGCTATCCGGGGCGAACGTTCCGGCATCGCACGTCGCATTATCTTTCGTTCGAGCAGGAACTACGGATGCCCTACATTGCCGATTTGTTTGAATGGCAAATCGAAACGATGCAAACGATGAGCGAAAACGATCGCGCTGTCGGAATCAAACTTGATGGCAGAATTAAAGGACTTGCCAACACGATGAAAAATTACCGCGGCAAACTTAAAGGAATGAAACGGATTGACCTTGTCTCGAAGAAAGAGGAAGAAGAGAAACGATTGCAATCATTTATAGATGAAGATACACAACGAAAGACACAATGCGGCACAATTCTTCAGGAAATCGGAACTGTCTTTCAGGAAATGCGTGCACGCTTCGACTACGAAATGACGCTGGATTATCTCCGGTCTGCATCAACATTGTTTTCTCTTGGCTACACGTTGTTTGAAGGGACACGGGAATTACAAAAGCCCGACCTCGAACGCGAGTCTGCATATATGGAACGGAACATTGTCCGAATGAAAGAATCACTGCAACTCAGCGTGAAGAATTACCACGAACCGGTGGACAAAATCTTTTTCAAAGAATTGCTCACACGCGCCGGCAAACTTCCTGTCGGGCAGAGGATATTCCAACTCGATAGTCTTCTCACAAATGATTATTCTGAGCAGTCAATTTCACGATTCATCGAACAAATATATTCATCATCAACATTAAAAGATGAAAATTTTGTGTTAACATCTTTGATGAAAAAGCCGGAAGAACTTGAACAGTCCAATGAACCGTTCGTTAATCTTGCGCGAGCGTTGTATCCCGCGTATCAACAACTCAAGCAAACCCGGCAAAAGCGGGATGGGGCGCTTTCAAAATTGTACGCGCTGCTTGTTGACATAAAACAGCAATTCATGAAGAAAGATTTTATTCCTGATGCAAACAGCACATTGCGACTGACGTTCGGGAAAATTCAGGGCTACTCTCCTGCCGATGCGTTGTATGCTTCTCCCTTTACAACCATACGCGGTGTGTTGGATAAAACAACGGGAGTCGAGCCGTACAACACTCCACTGAAACTCATCGAGCAGTACAAAGCGAAAAACCTCGGACGATTCAAGAACAAAAAATTGAATGACGTTCCGGTTGCGATGCTCTACAATCTCGATACAACAGGTGGTAACTCCGGAAGCGCAGTCTTGAATGCGGACGGAGAACTCATTGGCGTGAACTTCGACCGCGCGTTTGAAGCAACGATTAACGATTACGCATGGAGTCAGGATTACAGCCGCTCGATTGCTGTGGACATTCGGTACGTTCTGTGGGTAACGGAAATGGTCGGCGGCGCGGGATTTTTATTGGAAGAGATGGGAGTCGGAACTTCTGATTAACTTTGTGTCGGTTTTTCCCGAAACGTTGTTGAGTTCTGTGGACAACTGCCAATGAGGTTTCTTCTCATGTAATGAATTTGAATTGATTTCTTCGATTTCATTTCGATATAAAAAGAAGAAAATGGCACTGTAGTTGTCCATAGCCGAACGACTAAAATTCAGGAGAAATCAATGAAACACGTTTTACTTTCGTTTACGGTTTTACTTTCGGCTCTACTTGTCATCGCTTCGACAGTACAAAGCCAAACTTCATTTGAAGAACAACGCCTTCTGACACTCCTTCGCGGAGAGTGGGAATATCCGACGTTCGAGGAAGTGCATACGTTTCGCTTTCTTTCAGATACAAAGATTGAAGTGGATGGGCTCCCGCAATCATATTCACTTTCTCAAAACTCGATTCGTATTTCTGATGAAGGTGAGAATAACGATTTCCTTTGTTCCATAGAGAGAAACAGGTTACTTGTAACCTACCCGGATGGAGTTCAGAGAAAATTCAACAGAAAAAAGTTCGGAGAGGTTGAACAACTATGCGTTGGAGCGTTTTATCCGTCTGAAGATACATCTTGGTTTGCGTCGTGTCTTCAATTTTATGATGATATGAAATTTACATTGACCGAGCCGACGGAAAATTCGACGAGTAACTTTTCAAGAAGAGACGGCTACTTTCGGGCTGAAGACAAATCAGTCATTCTTGCATTTGATGATGGAGAGATTGAACAGGCATTCATTCGGTTCCATTCATCCGATGGATTAGTTGACGGATTACTTTTTAGAGAAAAATTATTTGACCGGGAATTAATTTTTACTCAAGAACCCAAGGATGATACAAGTGATGAACCGACGCCACTACCATCACCGGGACCACCACCACAACCCAGACCAGAACCACACCCGCCATGTCCCCCTCCTCTTCCTATCGCAATACCGGTTTATTATCCTGTTAATCCTGCACCGCCAATCGAAAACAAGAGAAGAGATTTCGGTACAACACGTCACGAATCAACTGAGAATGCTTCAAATTCAGGTCGTCGAGAACCACAGACTTCCCGGCACGGAAAACCATAAAATATACATTCGAAAATATTTTGTTTCACAGAGACGCAGAGAGCGCAGAGTTTACAGAACAAGAGTTTGCACTCCGTCACTCCACAACTCCATCACTCCATCATTCCATTTCTCTATTACTCACGTGCTCACCACTTAGGAGTAAATCCCATATTGTACCATGTAAACGCGAACATATCCGCGTTCTCTTCGATAATCTTGGATGTCGGTTTGCCGCCGCCGTGCCCGGCTTTTGTTTCGATGCGGATGAGAACGGGATTATTGCCTTTATATTTCTCCTGCAACGTCGCAATATATTTGAAGGAATGTGCCGGCACAACGCGGTCATCGTGGTCTGCGGTTGTGACGAGTGTAGCGGGATAATCAACCTTTGAACGAACATTATGGAGCGGAGAATATTTGTAGAGATATTTGAACTGTGCTTCATCATCGCTCGAACCGTAATCGTTTGTCCATGCCCAACCGATAGTGAATTTGTGGAATCGAAGCATATCCATCACGCCCACAGCCGGAAGTGCAACGCGAAATAAATCAGGACGCTGATTCATCACGGCGCCGATAAGCAAGCCGCCGTTCGAGCGACCGTAGATTCCCAACTTTTCCGATGATGTATATTTTTGTTTGATAAGATATTCCGCCGCGGCAATGAAATCATCGAACACATTTTGCTTGTTCAATTTCGTTCCGGCTTCGTGCCATTTTTCTCCGTATTCGCTTCCGCCGCGCAAATTGGCAATTGCATACACACCACCTTGTTCAAGCCACACTAATCGTGCGGGGTCAAACGACGGATTCATACTTGCATTGAAGCCGCCGTAGCCGTACAACATCGTCGGATTCTTTCCGTTCAACTTCACATTTTTCTTATGGATGATAAACATTGGAATGCGAGTGCCGTCTTTGCTATTGAAAAACACTTGCTTCGTTTCATACTCATCATCATTAAAATCTAATTCCGTTTTTCTGAACAGAGTTATTTGCCGCGTCGCTAAATCATACTTGTAAATTGCAGACGGAGTCGTGAACGAAGTCATCGTGAAGAACACAAAAGCATCTTCCTTTTTCCCACCGAAACCGCCGACCGAACCGACCATCGGAAGCGGTATTTCATTTTCCATCACTCCTGAAATATTGTACACGTACACGCGCGGCATAACATCTTTCATGTACGTTACAAAAATTTTCTCTCCGGCAGTTGTAACGCTGCTGAGTGGCTCTTTCGCTTCGGGAAGTAATTCCGCCCAATTCTGCTCGCGCGGGTCTCTTGTATCAACAAGGAGAAGTTTTCCATTCGGCGCGTTCTTGTTTGTACGAATGAGGATTTTGTCTCCGAAATTATTCACAGCGGAGAATTGGTCATCAAATGTTTGAGAAATAGGAACAAACATGTCACGACCGGATTTCAAATCACGATAGTACAGCGAGTTGCCGCGGGTTCCTCCCTGCGACGAACTAAGAAACAGAAATCGCTCATCCTCCGAAACGCCGCATCCGTGAAGTCGCTGCGGATTTGCTTTGTCTTCATAGACAAGAATATCACTGCTTTGTTTTGCTCCGAGAACATGATAATAAACCTTATGATTCTCATTCTTGTTCGACATTGCCGTTGCTTCGTCCGTCGGTGCATCGTAGCGGCTGTAATAAAATCCGTCCCGGTACCATGCGATGCCGGAAAACTTACTCCACTGCAATTCCTCATCCAATTTTCTTTTTGATTCTACTTCCATGACATAGAACGTTCTCCAATCGGAACCGCTCTTGGAAATTCCGTATGCACAATACTTTCCGTCTTTCGAAAATGCGAGTCCGCCGAGCGAAGCAGTTCCATCGCTCGAAAATCTGTTCGGGTCGAGAAACACTTCCGGCACTCCGTCTAATCCTTTTTGAATGTACAACACGCTTTGATTTTGCAACCCGTCGTTTTTGAAAAAGAAATAATTGCTCCCCGCGCGAAACGGCGTCGAGTATTTCGGATAGTCCCATAACTTTGTCATCCGTTCTTTCACTTGATTGCGAAACGGGATTTGTTCAAGATACGAGAACGTCACTTCGTTCTGTGCCCTCACCCATTCTCCGACATTTTTTGCTGTGTCAAATTCAAGCCAACGATACGGGTCGGCGACCTGCGTTCCAAAGTACGTATCAACTTGTTCGACTTTTGTTGTTGGAGGATAGTGTAACGATTGAGCGGTGAGTGTCGAAGCAATAACTCCGACGATGAGAAGAAGGCGTAGCATTGTTTTCATAAATTTTCCTTTGAGTTTTTGACTGTGAGACAGAGGTACAATTGAGCCGCCCCATGATACCAATCTCTCTTTGAATTTGCAATCCTCAAAAGAACCTGTTACTATGAGACGTTAAATTCTTTGCCCTATGTCACCGAAACGCACATCAAAACAGCATCAAACGGAAAGAAAAAAGCCACACCGGAAATCTATTTACATAATGGGTGGAACTTTCTCTGTTCTGTTCCTGCTCTTCTATTTCTTTTTTCTCAACCAAAAAGACCAATCACAATTCACTAATCACACAATCCCCCAAACTACAAACCCGAAACCGCAAACCGATATATGGCTTGAGCGTGCAAAGTTAGTGTCCGTTCGTTTCCATCAAGTCTATACTCCGTGTTGGGAAGGCGCGTACGGCGCTATCGGCGACGCGTACTTATTCAAAGCAACAAATGATTCTTCGCTCCTTCGATTTCATTTGTATGAGCATGACATGCGAAAGATGTGTGTCGGTACGTGGGTTGATGACCGCGCGTGGGTAGCTCTCGCGGAATTGATTTGGTGGAACTTCACGGGCAAACAATATGGATGGCTTGTCGCAGATGCAAAGCAGAGATACCTCGAAGCAAAAGCGGAAGGGCGACTCTCGAATCATGAAGGATTCTGGAGTTGGTACAACTGGGCACCGCAACATCGTGTGAACGAACGCATCTTCACCAACAGCAACATGAACCAGATGGCGACAGTTGCATGTTATTTATTTGAAGCAACCGGAGAAAAACAATTCCTTGACGATGCGCTTCTTGTCTGGAACGGCGATAAAAAATTTCCCGGCATCGAAAAGACATTGTACAAAGGAAATGGCAAATGGGAAGGTGCGCCGGGGCTTGCCGCGTTCGGAAAACAAATTCCGTGGAATGGAACGGAGTTTTGTTCGATTGCAGGCGCGCTCTACCGCGTAACAAATGATGAAAAGTACAAACATATTGTCATTGAAACAGCACGGAGAATTATGGACCCAACAACAGGTTGGGTAGATGGAGGCGATTTCTATCAAATCCACATGGACGGAAACGGAGCGTTTGTCAATTTCCTGCTTGATGGTTATTCCATCGCTCCGGATAGTTTACACGACCTCCTTCCGAAAATCGAAACGATGCTTGAACATGTTTGGACGAACAATCAGGGCAACGCATCGCTTACACTTCACCGAGAAGCCGACCATGCAATCCGCAACGGTTGGAACCCGCACGGCGGAGAAGACGGCTACAACGTTGGTGCTGTCGGAACCGTTCATGCACAAGGCGAAGCGGCGCGGGCGTTCGGAGTGTTCTCTTATTACAGAATGAAGGATGTAGGTCATCGGTGATAAGTGATTCCCCATTGCTGAATGTTGAATTCTGATTTCTGATTCAAGATTGAAGATTATTACTCACTACTCACAAATCACCAATAACAAATGACCAATGACTAAGACAGTTTGGTATTGAGGAAAGATATGTGTATGTTTGTGCGTCAAATAACAGTACACCGTTATGTCCAACTGACGTTTTGTTAAATTTTCAGCATTTAAACGCTTTTTGAACCCTGCTCAAGTTACCTCTAACACCTTTCACGGTACAAGTCGGTCACCAGCACTTTCAATCGTCAATGATTGATATTTACTACTAACACAGAACTGCGGCGTACACTTTTACAATACAATTAAGAAAGGTCGTTCCATGGAAACAGGAACAGTCAAATGGTTTAACACAGTTAAAGGCTTCGGCTTTATCGCACGTCCCAATGGCGAAGATGTCTTTGTTCATTACAAAGCTCTCTCCGGCGGACTTAAAACTCTCAACGAGGGTGATAAGGTAGAGTTCGATGTCGAGAAAGGTCCGAAAGGATTTCAGGCTGCGAACGTTTCAGTTCTCTAAACGAGATTCTGTACTATAACCAAAACCCCGCACACGTGCGGGGTTTTTTGTTTATAGATTTTAGAAAATTGTCAATTGTGAACGGTCAATTGATAACTATGAATGTGATAAAACGAGCATCCAGCATCAAGTATCGCACATCAAGTCTTACTCCACCCACCTTAGCATCTCCATCGCCGATGCATTGAACGCGTCGAGTTCCAATGCCTTCTTGTAATTTTCTTTTGCTAACGTTTTGTTCCCGTCCTTTTGATACGCGTAGCCCAAACGGAAATATTGCTGAGTATCATTCGGATATGCCTCAACACCTACCTTGCCGATTTCAATTGCATCTTTTGTTTTTCCCTTTTCGGCAAATCGCATGGTGAGAATTCCGAGTTGATTCGGACCTGAATCGTACGTCGTGTCCGCTTTCAATGTTTGATATTGTTCGATTGCCTCCTTCACACTTTTCGTATTCATTGTTTCGAGCATCGCCTGAGCGATGGATTTCTTTTTTCCGAATGACATTCTCGCGCTGTCAGGATTTTGTCGGACAGCAAGGATGTTGAGATTGACATTCACCTCGTCATCCACCGTCATGCTTGAACCGCTCACTCCGTATTCCGAACGTTTCAATTTCGATTTCGATTCAAAGCCGACGCGAACATTCCCGCGCGGGTCAACCATCGTTCCGAGATAGGTAAACGGCAATGCGATTTCTTTCGTTACGCCTCGCATGGTATAGGAACCGATAGCAACATACCCGTCCCCTTGTTTTTCAACTCTCTTGCTCTGAAATGTTATTGCCGGATGTTTTGCAACATCGAAGAAATCTTCGCCCCGTAAATCTTCATCCCGACCTTCGCTTGCCGTGTTGATGCTTTCTGTTTTGATAATTGCCGTAAACGATGTTTTCGTGATGTCACTTGTATCAACCATGAACGCGCCGCGAACAACATCAAAACGTCCATCAAAATTGACAAACTTCAAATACTTGAGTGAAAACGTAACGCTTGAGTGTGAGTCGTCCATACGGTAGAGAACAGGTTCTCCGCCGAAGACAGAAAAAGAAAGTGATAACATGAAAAGTGTGAATAATACAAAAGAACGCATGTGCATTTCCTTAATAATTGATGAAAAAGATAGAACTGTAAATTGATGGTGCAAAATGTAGGGATTCTTATCGTGAAATTCAATTTCACCGATAAACCTCATTTTTGTATATTGTTCACACATTTTTATTTCAGACTTAGAAACTAACCTTATTGAAAGAACAGTATGACTATCAATCAAATCGAACAACTCCTTGGCGCAGATGCCAAGAAACTTCTCAAACATAAATGTAAAACGATTCCGAAAGAGATGCTTCATCTCCCCGGACCGAACTATGTAGATGACGTATATGCACTATCTGACCGACCAACTCCGGTTCTGCAAAGTCTTGCATGGATGATTCATCACGGGCGACTTGCACACACCGGTTATGTTTCGATTCTTCCCGTCGACCAAGGGATTGAACATTCAGCCGGCGCATCGTTCGCACCGAACCCGATTTACTTCGACCCGGAGAACATTGTTAAGTTAGCAATCGAGGGCGGATGCAACGCGGTTGCTTCGACACTCGGAGTGCTTGGGGCTGTTGCCCGAAAATATTCACACAAAATCCCGTTTGTCCTCAAGTTCAACCACAACGAATTTCTCTCGTACCCGAACACATACGACCAAATTATTTTCGGGCGAATCAAACAAGCGTACGATATGGGTGCAGTTGCAGTCGGTGCGACAATTTATTTCGGCTCCGCAGAATCGA
Source organism: Ignavibacteriota bacterium (assembly GCA_016212665.1). Taxonomy (NCBI): domain Bacteria; kingdom Pseudomonadati; phylum Ignavibacteriota; species Ignavibacteriota bacterium. The sequence continues at coordinate 99,830 of JACREZ010000023.1, read as the reverse complement.
AGCGGCAAATTCAGGAAGTCAGTTTGATGTTCCAACAAGCGCACGAACTCGGCATGGCGACAATTCTCTGGTGCTACATTCGAAATAATGCGTTCAAAACAGCAGAAAAAGATTTTCACGTCTCTGCCGATTTAACCGGGCAGGCAAATCATCTCGGCGTCACCATCGAAGCGGACATCATCAAACAAAAACTACCGGAAAACAACGGCGGCTACGAAGCATTAAAGTATGGGAAATTCCACAAGAAAATGTACACAGAATTATCAAGCGAAAATCCAATTGACCTCTGTCGTTATCAAGTTGCCAATTGTTACATGGGTCGCGCAGGATTGATTAACTCCGGCGGCGAAAGTAAAGGTGCATCCGATATGGCAGAAGCAGTTCGCACAGCAGTCATCAACAAACGCGCAGGCGGCATGGGATTGATTTCCGGTCGCAAAGCGTTCCAAAAACCGATGGATGAAGGAGTGAAAATTCTGAATGCGATTCAGGATGTGTATCTGTGTAAAGAAGTAACGGTGGCTTAACCACTATTATATCTAGGAAAAGACGTCTCACCGATGAGACGTCTTTTCTTTTTGTCCCAATGAACAAACTCATCACTCTCAAAAAAAACGAACACCATCGCATCGCCGCGGGACATCTCTGGGCATTCAGCAATGAGATTGAAAAAATCGAAGGCGAACCTCTCATTGGCGAAGTGGTGGAAGTAAAAAATTCTTCTAATGAATTTCTCGGCATTGGGTTTTACAATCCACATTCACTTATTGCTGTCCGATTACTTTCGCGACAGCAGGAAGAAATTAATTCGGAATTTTTCAGAAAGCGAATTGAATCGGCTTTTCAACTCAGGAAAAAAATCTATCCCGAAGAAACAAGTTACCGTGTCGTTCATGGCGAAGCGGATTTTCTTCCCGGCTTAATTGTTGATAAGTACAACGATTTTCTTTCCGTTCAAACATTTTCTGCCGGAATGGACCAACGGCTGCCGATGATTTGCGATGTACTTGAATCACTTCTCCAACCAAAAGGAATTGTCGAACGAAACGAAGCAGTCATCCGAACATACGAAGGACTCGCTCAACGTGCGGGAGTACTTCGCGGCGCTGTCGAACCGACAATCATCTCGGAATACGGAATTCAATTCTCCGTTGATTTGCTTCAGGGACAAAAGACGGCTTTCTTCCTCGACCAACGGGAAAACAGGAAGGCGTTCCGACGATACGTTCGCGAAAGTTCCGTGCTGGATTGCTTTTGTAATGCCGGCGGCTTCGCGCTTCACGCCGCATCTGCGGGCGCAAAAGAAGTTGTCGGCGTTGATATTTCATCGGATGTCATCGAACATGCAAAAGCGAACGCGAAATTGAATCAACTTGAATCAACGACACAATTCATCGTTGCTGATGCGTTTAATTATCTCAACGCAATGATTGAGCAGAAAAAAACATTCGATGTCATTAATCTTGACCCGCCATCGTTTGCCAAAAGTAAAAAGACCGTCAACAAAGCAATAAAAGGATACCGGCAACTTCACTCGCTCGCATACGAGTTACTCTCTCCCGGCGGAATTCTTGCAACTGCTTCCTGCTCGCATCATGTCTATGAAGACAAATATTTAGAAATCATTCAGTCAACCGCAAAGAAAGCAGGAAGGCAAATCAGCCTGCTCGAGTGGCACGGCGCCTCGCCTGACCATCCCGTACTTCCTTCTCTGCCTGAAACAAAATATCTGAAGTTTGGAATTTTTCGGGTGATCTAAACGTGGATGTTCATGGTCCACCTGATAAACTCATTCTGTTATGAATAACAAACCAAATCGCCCCATGATGCCTCATATCTCACATCTCAAAACTCACATCATTCTCCTTCTTCTCACATCCCTTACACTCTTTGCCCAATCATCCGATGAAGCAAAACTCAGAGAAATCGAATCATACATTAAGCAAGCGCAGAAGGATTGGAACGTTCCCGGCTGTGCTGTTTCGATAGTGAAGAACGATTCAATCTGGTTAGAAAAAGGATACGGCGTTCGTGAGATGGGAAGAGAAACTCCCGTTGATGAACACACACTGTTTGCCATTGCTTCGCTCAGCAAAGCATTTACTTCCGCTTCGCTCGCCATGTTAGTTGATGAAGGAAAAATAAAATGGGACGATGCAGCCATCAAACATCTTCCTGATTTTCAAATGTATGACTCGTGGGTGACAAGAGAAATGCAGGTGCGTGATTTGCTCAGTCACCGGAGCGGACTTGCAACATTCGGCGGCGACCTTGTTTGGTACTGGACGAAGTATGACAGGAAAGAAGTGCTTCGTCGCGTGAAGTATTTGAAACCGACTTCGAGTTTCAGAACAACATACGGGTATCAAAACATCATGTTCGTGGCGGCGGGAGAAATTATTCCTTCGGTGACAGGAAAAAGTTGGGAAGCGTTTGTGCGTGAACGGATTTTTCAACCGCTGGGAATGTCACGAACCAATACTTCGCTTGCCGAACTGATGGCGGCAGAGAACATTGCAACGCCACACAATGAATATCAAAACGCATTACGAGTCGTCAAGCATTTTCCGAACGAAGAACTCGGACCCGCAGGCGCAATCAATTCATCAGCGCATGATATGGCTCAGTGGATGCGACTTCAACTTGGACGCGGCACATTCAACGGCAAGGAACTATTCAGCAAGCAAACATCCCGCACAATGTGGACTGTTCATACGCCGGTCGGCGTAAGCGAGCAATCCGAAAAATTGTTTCCTTCAATTCATTTTCAGGGCTACGGACTCGGCTGGGGCATGAGCGATTATGAAGGACGAAAACTTCTCAGTCACAGCGGCGCAATTGATGGGATGATTTCGCGTATTATTCTTTGTCCCGAAGAAAGTCTGGGCGTGGTCGTTCTGACGAACAGCGAGACGTCGCTTTCTTCAATCATCACACGGAAAGTTGTTGATGTGTTTCTCGGAGTTTCAAAGATTGATTGGAACGCGCGTAATCTCAAAGATAAACACGATAACGACTCACTCAAAATTGAAGAAGAGAAAAAGCTGGACTCTTCTCGTGTGAAAGGAACCAAGCCATCACTGGCATTGGAGAGATATGCAGGAACATATTCGGGTGAGTTGTACGGCGATGTTACCGTTTCGGTCGAGAATAAGAAACTCGTCGTAACGTTCAACCCGACGGAAAATCTCGTCGCCGACCTTGAACATTGGCACTTCGATACTTTTCGCGCAACTGTCCGCCCAATGAATTATCCTTTCGGCAAAGGATTCGCTCAGTTTCTCCTCGATGCAAAAGGAAACGTCACCGAGTTGAAGATTGACATTCCCAACTTCGATTTCGATTTCAAGGAGTTGGACTTGAAACGAGTCGAGAAAAAATAACCTCTGCGTCCTATGCGTCTCCTTTGTGAACTTTGCGGTAAAAAATATACCGCTGAGGACGCAAAGCAGACGCTAAGAAATCACATCAGATGTTTCCACCAAAACCAACATCAACCAAAGGAAACCAAACAAGACTAACCATCGAATTAGTGTTCTACAGTTTTCTTGTTTACGTCCTCATCCTTTCCATCATCTCCTTTCAGGATGTTGCGCACTTTACCAGACTGCCGACACTCATCTTCGTCATTCGCTCTGTCTTTCTTTTCATTCACGAAGGTGGACATTTTCTTTTCAGTTTTTTCGGGAGGACATTGCATTTGCTCGGCGGTTCGTTTTGGCAGATTATGTTCCCGCTTCTCTCGTTCATCATCGCGGTGAAAGAGAAGAGCAAACTCGCTCCGCTCCCGCTGTTTCTCACCGGCTTCAACATGATGGATGTCAGTGTGTATATGCGTGATGCGCCGTACCGGCATCTTCCGCTCATCACACGGGATATTTCTACGCATGATTGGTGGAATCTTTTCCGTTCATGGAACATGCTCGACTCGGCTGAAACATTTGCCGACATCACCTTCGTTCTTGGAATTGTTCTTGGCATCGGTGCAATCGGCGCGGGGCTCTTTATTGCCATCGAATCGTATCGGCATCCATCTCCCGCCACTCCATTCACACTGGAGGAATAACCTCTGCGAACTTTGCGTCTCTGCGGTTGAAATTAACCGCGAAGACGCAAAGCGCGCTGAGAACTGCTTTGCAAGTTGATTTTGCAAAAAAACCAAAGTATATTAACTCAACAATCAACCACGAATGAGTTTCTTTATGCAAACGAAAACTATCCTTCTCCTTTTTTCTTTCTTGATGGTTCTCAATCAACCATCTTTCACGCAAGATAAAAACGACAGTAACCTCGTTCCCACTCTACTCACTGGCGAGGAAGTTGAGCAACCAACTCTTCCATTCAATAATTCATGGGGAACCGACATTCTCGTTTCCACAAACGGTTTCGGTCTCGGATTTTTCTACCGACACGAATACACGCCCGAACTTGCCGGCTTTGTTGACTTCTCAATTTCCGAATCGAAAGATGAGCGGGAAGTTGAACGGTACGATTACTGGACAGGGCAATCGTACGTATTGGGAAAAGAAAATCGTTTTCTCGTGATGCCGTTGTTTGTCGGAGTGCAGTATCGTCTGTTCCGGGAAGATATTATGGATAATTTTCGTCCGTATGTAAACGCCGCCGCCGGACCGACGATGGTGTATGTGTTTCCGTACCGTGAAGAATATTTTACAGCGCTTGGCAAAGGACAGCCTCGCTATACCGTTGGCGGCTATCTCGGTTTCGGTGCGTTCTTCGGCTCGGAACGTTCTACGCTGTTCGGAATGAACGTTCGCTACTACTTTGTTCCTTACTCAGGCGGAATTGAAAGCATGAAACAAGGAAATAACGTCGAATACAAAAACGAGTTCGGCGGTTTGTTTATTTCGCTGAGTGTGGGAAGCGCGTGGTAGGTTGTCAACGTGCATTAGTTTATTTTTTTATGTTTGACATGTATGATAAAGATAAGACTAAAAAATATTGACGTTCTAAATCAATTAAGAATTCGCAAACAAAACAGAATTGATTTAGCCTTTTTATTGTTTAGCATTTTCATTGTGCTTCCATTGTTGTCGGTAAATTGTAACAGAAAGAATGGAAACTTTAATAAAGTGCAAGTCATAAATATTTGCCGTACGTATCTGCAAAGCATTTCTCCATTCAATGATGTTAATGAAATTATAAAATTAGAGCCGGAACACCCGATTACACTCGACTCTATAAAACAGAAAAAGGTAATTACTTCGTATAGAGAAACAGATTTAGAACTTATTGAAGCGAGCCATGGAAAGTTGTTAAATAAAAGTTTTTGGAGATGTACTGTTAGTTCTCGGGAACTTGTATTAGATTCAGATAAAGAGGTTTTTATTGACGCAGTTTCAGGAGAAATCCTTTATATTTTCCCGTTGGGAACACCGGAAGAAATTCAGAAACGTCAACAAAATAGATAACCATTGTTTGGGATGGCAATCGGCACTCGTTCCTTCAGACATTTTCCTCAAACAGAATTATCCCAATCCTTTCAACCCTTCAACAAAAATCAGTTTTACTTTACCATCACAATCATTCGTATCACTCAAAGTTTATGATTTACTTGGAAGGGAAATTGCAATATTGTTAAACAGCAAGATGGAAACGGGAGAACACATTGTCAATTGGGATGCTTCAAACAGAGAGAGCGGCGTTTATGTGTACAGAATCGTGACCGAGAACTATGTCGAGACGAGAAAAATGTTGTTAGCAAAATAACACGCGGGAAGAACGTGCGACTCACTTCTCCTTCAAAAGTAATATAAAAGGTCAAGATTTGTAAAATCTTTCAAGGGAAAGTGAGTCGCACATACTGCACATACACTATGCTCATTCACGATGTCACACTTCTATCGTTCTATTCTGTATTTCCTCCATTCCTCCTCCAACTTTTTAGGAGAAATATATTCAAGAACAAATTTTTTGTACTCTTCCGCCGTTCTAAAATTATCATTGACAAATTCTTTATCCCATAACATCCCTTTTCGTTTTCCAATCCATTCCAAATAATTTGTGTATTCCCAATCTTCGATGTTTGCAACTAATCCCGCCTCGAGAGGGTTACGATGAATATAACGACAGAGGTGTATCAAGTACTCCTGCTTGTCAACATGAATTGCTTTGAATGGACCCTCAAACAATGTTCCGGTTCGTTTATGCATTGCATTAAATGCCTTCGTGTATTTGTTGAAGAGAAACTGAATGAGTTTACCCGAGTTTTTCTCACCATCTTGTCTGAGCAGAAAGTGATAATGATTGGGCATGAGACAGTATGCTATTACACAAACATTATATTCTTCAACCAACGATTTAAGGTTTCTCAGAAGAAAACGGTAATTTTCATCCGACAGAAATATATTTTCCCGGTTGCAACCACGATTATAGATGTGGTAATATTCGTCTTGTGCGAAGATAACTTTACGAAGCATAGAAAGTACAACTCGTTATTTGAAGGATAGACAAATGTTGTTTATTTCAAAAAGTTTTGAAGTGAGACGGAAGGTGCGACTCACTTCTCTTTCAAATGCAAACAAAATGTCGGGATTTGTCAAACAATTCATGGGCAAGTGAGTCGCACATATGCTCATCATAAATACTTCCTCAAAAACACACCCGTAAACGACTTCTCACACTTCGCCACGGTCTCTGGCGTTCCGGCAACAACAACTTCTCCACCGCGGTCTCCTGCTTCGGGACCTAAATCAAGTATCCAATCCGCGCATTTAATCACTTCCATGTTATGCTCGATGATGAGAAGCGAGTTTCCTTTTTCGAGCAGTGCGTTGAAGCATCTCAACAGTTTTACAATGTCGTCGAAGTGCAAGCCGGTGGTCGGCTCATCAAAAATGTAGAGCGTGTGCTTTCCTTGTTGTTGCTCGGCAAGATGCGCGGCTAACTTTACGCGCTGTGCTTCGCCGCCCGAAAGAGTCGTCGCCGATTGACCGAGACGAATGTAACCCATGCCGACATCTTCAAGCACTTGCAATCTCTGCACAATTTTCCTTCCCGTCTGTTGCTGACGAAAAAACAGAATCGCATCGGAGACAGTCATGTTCAGCACGTCGTCAATGTTTTTGTCGTGATAGTGAACGGCGAGAATTTCTTTCTTGAATCGCTTGCCGTTGCAACTCTCGCACGTCAGTTCCAAATCGGCAAGGAACTGCATCTCGATTGTTTGTATGCCGCTTCCTTCGCACGTATCGCACCGCCCGCCGGGGACGTTGAACGAAAACGAGCCCGGCTTGAACCCGCGAATCTTCGAGGCTTGCGTGTTGGCGAACACTTCGCGAATCACATCGTACGCGCCGATGTAGGTTGCCGGATTCGAGCGGGGAGTTTTTCCAATCGGCGATTGGTCAACAAGTTCGACTGCATCCACATGATGCGCGCCTTCCACCGTTCCTTTTACTCCCGCAAGTTCGCTCCCCGATTCTTTCATCGCCTTTATTGAAGGGAATACAATCTCATGCACGAGCGTACTTTTACCCGAACCGCTCACACCTGTTACACAAACAAACTTCTTCAACGGGATTTCAATATCAATGGATTTGAGATTATGCGCCATTGCGTTTCGCACCTTGATTGACTCTGCCTTCTTCGTTCTCCGTTCAGTTGGAACGGAAATGTTCAGTTCGCCGCGAAGATACTTTGCCGTCAGCGTTTTGCTTGAAGATAACTTGTCGGGACTTCCTTCAAACACAATTTCGCCGCCCAACTCGCCCGCCGCCGGTCCCATATCAACAATGTAATCAGCGCTGTTCATGATATCCGAATCATGCTCAACGACCAGCACCGTGTTACCGACATCTCTCAGCGATTTCATAATATTGACAAGTCGTTGCGTATCGCGCGGATGCAGTCCGATGCTCGGCTCATCAAGAACATAGAGCGAACCGACAAGCGAAGAACCAAGCGCAGTGGATAAATTGATTCGCTGAGACTCGCCTCCGGAAAGCGTGTTGGAAAGCCGGTCGAGTGTCAAATATCCGATTCCGATTTCATCGAGATAGGTAAGCCGTCGTTTCAGTTCATCCAAAATTCGTTTTGCTACTTCCGTTTCATATTCCGAAAGTTGAATCTGCTCGAAGAACTTTCGTGCTTCTTCAATCGGCAAACGAACAATCTCACCGATGGATTTCTCACCAACAAATACATTCAGCGCGGCAGGGCGAAGCCGCGAACCACCGCACGTATCGCATGTCGTGTAACGACGGAAGCGACTGAGAAACACACGGTAATGCACTTTGTATAATTTCGACTCGATGAATTTGAAGAAGCGAAAAATTCCATCGAATCCTTTACAACCGTTAAACACAACATCCAATTCTTTTTTTGATAACTCCCTGAAGGGAACATCAGTTCGAACACCGACATCGCCTGCAATCTTCAGCAAGTCGTTGAGGTTCTCTTTCCACTTGGGCATCGTCCATGGATGGATGGCTCCTTCTTCAAGCGAGAGGTTTTTGTTGGGAATGACTAAATCCAAATCAAGACTGATGGAACGACCAAACCCTTCGCACTTGGGACACGCACCAAACGGATTGTTGAACGAAAACAATCGCGGATCGGGCTCTTCGTATTTAACTCCGCAGTCGGCACACGCGAATTGCTGATTGAACGGAATATTGTTTCCCGTCCCGACATCATGAATTATCAGTGAACCTTCTCCCGCCCGAAAAGCCGTTTCCACGGAATCGGCAAAACGCGAGTCGTTCGTTCCGGGTTTGAAGGTGAGCCGGTCAACAACGACAGTAACTTTTTCCTTCGATGTCGTTTCTGTGAAATCCGTTTCCGAGACGTCAATCAGTTCATTCTTGAAAAGTATTCTGACAAATCCTTGTTGCTTTAAGCGGGCAAGTTCATCCGTCATTTTCGTTTTGGGATGTTCAGCCACAGGAAACATCACATAAATTTTTGTTGATGGCTTCCCTGCGTACGTTTCATTCAATCGTTCAACAACAGTTCGCACGGAATCGCGCTGAACAACCTTCCCGCAGTTCGAGCAGAATACTTTCCCGATTCTTCCGTACAGCAAACGAAGATAATCATACACCTCCGTGCTTGTGCCAACGGTTGAACGTGGATTGCGCGTCGAAGTCTTTTGTTCAATCGCAATCGCCGGACTGATTCCCTGAATGAAATCCACTTCCGGTTTCTCCATCCGTTCAAGGAACTGCCGCGCATATGAGGAGAGACTTTCAACAAAGCGGCGTTGCCCTTCAGCATAGATCGTATCAAACGCGAGCGATGACTTCCCCGAGCCACTCACTCCTGTAAAGACAATCAGTTTGTTTCTCGGAAGTTCAAGCGAGATGTTTTTGAGGTTATGGACGCGCGCGCCGCGTATGACAATGTTCTTGCCGTCAGGTTGATTGTTTTTTGTTTTTCGTTTCTTGTCTTTGGTTTGTTTGATCTCAGATTTCATGTTCGGGTTTGAGTTTTGTGTTTTGTGTTTCAGACCAACATCACTAATTACTACTAACTATTCACTACTCACCAATCATGTGCGAGAGAAAATCTTCATTTCGGAACAAAAAACAAAATCCCGCCCTGAGTACTTTCAAGACGGGATTTCTTCAACCAACTAATCCAGTTGCTACATTACTTTCTTTTGACTTTCACGCTACCAAGTCCGGCTTCGATATGAATGTTCATTTTGCCTTCGGCAGATTTGTAGTTCGCCGTGTAATAGGTGTCATCTTCACGCTCTTTGAAGTCATCATCAATATTCAAATGCGAAATCCAATTCTTCTCGCAATAGACTTTCGCACCGGCATTCTTCGGGACAATGATTGTCACCGAACCCAAACCGATTTCCACTTCGACATCAACTTCGTGGTCTAACTTTCCGCTGAAATCAAGCGAGTAACTTCCGACTCCGCCTTCGAATTTGAAGTGATTGAAATTTGCATTGCCCAAACCTACTGCCGTGAATTTACTCAAGCCCGCTTCGATGGACATATCTTCAATGACTGAAGTATTCGGTTCATCAAACCGCAACCTCACAGAACTTGCGCCGGCGGAAAGATTCAAATCTTTCACTGCCAAACCGGTCAGATTCAAATCGGCTTTTCCCAATCCAAGTTCAAGGTCGAACGAAACCGGGATATCGTCGGTAATATCCAACCACCAATCGGACGATTCCAGATCGTTCATGTGGACATTGCTTTTCTTCTGTTTCTTTCGACCGCCTTCCTCGCAATCGGTAACAAAATTCAGGAAACCGATTTTGTCGCGAACTTCATACTCGATACAATCATCCAGATTCAGCGAACGATCTGTTTCGACAGTCGCCTTGAGAATGATATCTCCTTTCCCCTTCACAATATTGACATCACCAAGCGCCGCTTCCATTGTTACTTTCAACTCACGCTCGTTTGTGTGTTCAATCTGTTTTTGTTTTTTCCCGGAGGATGCAAAAACAAATGCTGTCAGCGCCAACATGAGCGCGGACAGCATCGTAAAGGAGCGGTAATATGAAACATGATTCTTGTTCATGGCTATTGTTACGTACGGATGCCTGAGAAATAATGTTTCAATATTGTGTCATCTGGTGACGAAGTTTTTTATAGAGAATTTCCCGCGCACGGAAAATATGCGCTTTTACCGTTCCTATGGGAAGTTTCAGCATTTTTGCTATTTCAGCGTAATCACGTTCTTCTTTATGACGCAGTAAAATAACTTTCCGGTATTTTTCTGGGAGCGATTGAATCGCCTCTTCGATAAACTGTGAGCGTTGTTTCCCGATGATGTCCTTGTCCGGCTCGTAGGTCGAATCGGGAAGTTCAAATGTGTAATCGCTATCTTCCGATTCGAGCGGTTTATCGATGGAGAATGCATCCAATTTTTTCTTCCGGAGATAATCAATCGCATTGTTGGTGGCGATTTTAAAAAGCCATGTCGAGAAAGCATACTCTTCATTGAAATTCTTTAACGAAGCAAACGCTTTGATAAACGCCTCCTGCGTCAGGTCTTCAATTTCTTCTTTATCGTGAACAAGTTTGTAAATCAGATGCGTAAGCGAGACATAATACTTTTTCATCAGTCGCTTGTACGCTTCCTGATTACCTTTGATGGCGGCATGAATGAGTTCCGAATCTTCCGCACGGGAACTCAGTTGTGCTTTCGTCAACGTGAGTTGTCTCTGAGGCGGTTGTTTCTTTTTCGCTCGTACGGGTTTCTTCTTGCTTGATGTTGCCATTCTTGATTTCATTTTCGCTGATGAAATTACGGAAAAAAGGCAGAATGAACAAGCATTGCAAGATTGTTAATCAGACCGCGGATGCATCGGAAAAGGGTCGTTATTTACACCACGACGCTTGCGGCAAATCTCCTCACGAGAAAGAATAATTTTCGGTTTCTTGTACCGGGAAAAAAATCGGAGCGACAGTTACCCATCGCTCCGACTTTTCCGATAGCACGAATTATCGTCATGCTGAATTTATTTCAGCATCTGTTAATACAGATTACAGATTACACACGATATTCTTCACTGCTGATGGCTTGCCAACCTCTTTATCGTCTAACATATATATGAGTTCATACTCACGCATTTCCGGCACACCGGCGACAAGATTTTTCCGTGTATCTTCATACGGTGAATAATTGTCTGTACCGAGCGTAGTAAAGGTTATTTCATTTCCACGCTTGCACCTGATTTTCACTCCATCAAAGATTCCCTTCTTCCAATCAACACGAATGTGGTCTGAGAGCAAGGTGAGCCAGAACTCCGGCATCGCATCGTTGATGGATTGCATGGATGTATCTTCCGCTCCGACGATGCCTAACGCTTCACCGATGGCGGGTGTATAACTATCGTGTGCTTTAATTTTGTTGGCAAGATTTCTGAAGAATTGTTTCGCCTCGGCGACTACCTGATTCTTCAACTTCGTCAATCCTTGCAACGTTTTTTTCTGACCGTCAACTTCACTTAGTCGTAGTTTCACCCCATCTAAGTGATTTTGAATCTGCGTCTTTACCTCGCCCGTAATCCCAAGTTGTCCTTCATACGGTTCAAGGTTTTTGTTGAATGTTTCACCCCACTGGAGAAATCCCAGATCGGGTTTTGGAACGTAATCCATAAGATTTCCTCTTAATGATTAATAAAATTATGTGAATTGTATTGTTACAACGAAGAACAATTTTCCAAAGTTCCCAATTTGTTTAGATGAAGAAAATATTTTTGATGTTGTTAGATGGAGTCCACTTTCTCTGATTAAAGAGATGAAGTTTTCACATAGTTCTTTTTCAACGAAATGAAGTGGACTCCATCTTCTGCATCCGCTTAGATGTTGTTTCAAACAATAAAAAATAATTTGTCATTCCGATCCCGATGAATATCGGGAGAACCTGCTACGTTTCCACCATACGGATGCCGAAATAAATTCGGCATGACGGTATATATGGCTTGTTGAAACATCCTCTTCCTCCATCTTTTATATCTCAACTCCGTAGCATTCTATCTCAAGCCTGAATCCCTCATACTAAATTCCACAACCCTCCGTCTCAAGATAACAGACTACAGGGAAAAGCCTGAACCGCGCAGGCTGAATCCCGGACACCTCAGGCTGAAGAGAAGAGGCATCTTCCCTTGGCTGTGTCGCTCAGGACTTGGACGGAACTGTGCAGGGATGAGACGGAACAACGCAGGACACGGAGCGAGCGATACAGCCCCGCCCTGAGAAGCCCGGTCTTTGGACTGCAAGTCAAAAACATTGGACTGAATGGTTGAGGCTTCGGACTACGCACGACGAACTTTGGACTGAGTAAATCGGACTTTGTCCTGCACCGTACAGGATTTTCCCTGCGCCGCTCAGGACTGAGAATATGCTGAAATTGCTTCGTTTTTGAGGGGGAGAAGAGAATTGCCTACGTTCGGCAGGGGATAAAAAAGAGCATCGGTGGTGTACCGATGCTCTTTCTTTAATAACAAATGGTGTATTTACCGGACGAGCAACCCCGCTTTACGGGATTACTTGTACCCTGACTATCCTCATCGGACAAGCAACATCTTTTTTGTATTAATAAATGAACCAGCCGTTAGTTTGTAGAAATATACCCCGCTCGGAATACTAGATGCATCCCACTCCACCGATTTGAAACCTGCCTCCTGAACATCATTCACAAGTGTTGCAACTTCCTGTCCGAGTGTGTTGTAAATTGACAATCGTGCATGAACTAATTCTGACAATGAATATTTAATCGTCGTCATTGGATTGAATGGGTTGGGATAATTATTCATCAACTCAAATCTTGTTGGCTGTTCACGAGAGGCGATGATTCGTTTTCCGAATGGGTCATAATCAACAAACGAACTTGAAATAAGATATGGTGTAGAAAAACTTTCAGTCCAAATTGGTAGCAAACGAATACCATTAGTTATTGTTCTGAATGTTAAACTCGGATAATTTGAAAGAGCCGATGTCGATGAAAGTCTATACGGTGTAGTACCTTGACCTATCTTGTACCATATATCGAAGTTTGATGGGTCCGAGTTATCTCGATTATCAGACCACATGATGGTAAAAAACGGAACTCCACCCCAAGGAGTAGCGCGAATAATTGGATAACGGGAATTGTTTGAATTATTACTTTCATTGGTTGGTGTTTGCCATGATACCAAATTCGTTCTGGTGGTATAATAAATCTCGTTATTTCCAGGAGTATTGTCTTGCCAAACAGCATGAAGAACATATGATGATTGGTCGCTTGTGCTTATTAAACAAGGATACACAGAAGAACCAGTGTTGTTACTGATATTTGTTGTGCTGGACCAACTGCTTCCTGTGCCTGTTTTGTAATAAATCTCATTGTTGACCGACCAGATGACGTGAAGCCCGCCTGATAACACTTGTGTAAGTGAAATACCGGTAATAATGCCAGTACCGGAACTCAATGTTTTTCTGATAATTAATGTATCTGTACTATCAGCTGTATTAAAGTTTCCATAATACAAATATGTGAAAGGCACTTCCATTGCCGTTTCGCTAGTGAATACAACATGTCCTGTTCCGTTTCCATCAACTGTGAAAGAAGGATATTTTGCTGTTGGCACAGTTCGAGTTTTTCTTGGTGTCGTCCAATTCCCAGATGTTGTCTTGCTGGTGTAATACAATCCTTTCCCTTCGGAGGCAAAAAGAACATGAAGAGTTCCGTTTCCTGTTTCAAAGAGAGTGGGGTTGCTGAAGTCTTTTACTCCTCCTACTGTGCCGCTTATGCGGGAATAATCGTTCCATGAATTTCCCTCATCAGTTGAATAAACATAATAGAGATTAGCATTACTTGTAAAAACAGAATGCCAGCGATTTGAAATGGTGCTATACAATGATTTAGGTGTACTCCCATAAGCGGTAGCTGTAGAAGTATTTGTTAAAGGTTTCATTGGACCACCGGATACTTCCGCGCTATAAATATCATCACTAGTGTTCCTATAGTCTGTCCATATTGGATAAGCAAAACCATTTTTTGCTGTCATTCCAATATAATGATTTGAACTATGCTCAGTAATATTTGTTGGATAAGAAGATACTGAGGAAACACGGGTAGGCATACTAAAAGAAACTCCACCGTCTGTGGATTCTACAATATACGAGTCCATATATTTATATACTGTATCGAGTGGGTTTGGTGAGTGCATGAAAGTGATCCATACTCTTCCAGACGGTTCAGATGTTACTACAGGAAGAAATTGCCATGTACCATATGCAAAATTTCCTATATTCAATGGAGATGTCCAAGATAAACCATTGTTAGTTGAACGTACGAATTTTATTCGTTTACTTGTGTCTATTTGACTCGCCCAATCAGTATAAACAAGATAAAGAATCCCAGTCATTTGATCTACTGCAAGTGAAGAAATAGGATTCACTGCTCTATCACTTCCGAAAGTAATTTTTCGCATTGTGACATTACTAATACTTGTAGCTGAACTGAATGTTAAACCACCATTTGTTGATTTTCTAATTTTGTATGTACCCCCATTAAAATCACAATTGGCTACATCCAACCAAACAACATATACTTCCCCATTTGGACCAACTGCAGGCATAGAAGCTGACACACCTGCACAACCTCCCCGTGTGCCAATAAACGTGGATATTGTGTATCTAATATCGAAATTAATACCTCCATCAGTTGAAGAAGCGAATTTAATCATAACACTATCTACTCCTCCTTCTGCTATTTTTGTATAGCTGACATAAATCCTCCCATTAAATTGACTGTTACCATTATCAACGGTCATTACTGGTTTATCATTATAAGTGAAGAAGTCTTCACTGACTTTTTTATGGAACCAATTTTGCCCAAAATCATATGTACGTGATACATAGACAGGACCAAATGAAACGGTGTGCGCATAGCAATAATAAGCTGTCCCGGCATTATCAAATGCGGCAGAAGGATCCCAACCCGATGGACTTCCGTCATGTGCAAGTATAATTGACGGAGTCCACGTAAAGCCTGCATCGGTAGAAAACGCATAACCAGGACTTCTATTAATATTTTCAGTCCATGTAGCTAACATGACATTATTATTTGATGGATTGATAGCAATAAATGGTTCGCTTTGATTATTAGGCAGTGTTACCACAGGCCTATTAACGGGTTGTGAATTTATTGTCACGAAGAAAAAAAACTCAACAAAAAGTAAATACAAACATCTATTTAACATGACTTATTCCTTTCAATTTTTCTTTTTATTTTTTTGTGAAATAAATATTATGACCCCGTCACTCGCACACTTGACCCAATAACCTTTGCCCGATTCTATCGAATCCGACGAAACGTATGAACCTTCATATTTGTAAAAACCGGATGCAATAATACTATCGGGAACCGATGAAATGGAATTGACTGAAATTGTTTCCGATAAACCTCCAATAATATTCCAACCTTTGTTTACTGCAATGGTATCACTCAATCGCAGTTTCCCCCTCATTGTAATAGATTGATTCTCTCCGAATTTTATCCAATATCCTGTTCCATACGGCAGAGTATCTGTTTGTATATAAGTATCATTATAAATAAATGCATTCGAAGTTGCGGTTGGGTAGAGAGTGTTTTTCCTTGGATCAAAAATTTCAAGGCTCAACGATAAGAGATTCCAGCCTGTAGCAACTAACTGCACATTGGTTGTTGTCGAATCCCGTCGGAGTATGGACATTCCATTATAAAAATTAGCTGTGAAAATGGTATCACCGGTTACATCAACACTTCTTACATACCCATCAAAATATGGTGGACTATAAAAAGCAGTTTGGACAGGATTTCTTACATCCGAAATATCTATCGCCCCTAAATATGTTTCTGCCCAATAGACAAAATTTCCTGAAAGAGCCACGTCTAATTCAGTTGATGGTGCATTAGCAATTGTAACTATGCCAAGAGTGTCAGGAGAAAAAGGATTTGAAACATTAAATACAGTAAATACAGGAGGAGAAAATGCAAACATAAGTGAATCTTTTGAGCCAACACCGATTGCAAAATTTAACACAGTCCCTATTTCTTGCAGATTTGAGGAGCTATGCCAATCAATTATTTTCAATCCTCGATTGCCAATGGCAAGATAGGCAAAACTATCTAAAACACTTACATGATATGTAATAGCAGAGTTATTGTTGTCATAGACCCCCGCTCTCAATGGATGTGTGGGTTGATTAATATTTATCAACTCTAAAGTACTATAATCATTTTGAGTCGTTGCTACTTGTGTCATGAAGAGCGTTGTTCCAGATATAGCCAATGAATTAGGACCACTATTACCAGAATAACGATTGATACCGATATAATGACTTACTATATTTGGCATTTGCGGGTTTTGAATATCTATTATCCAAACACCATCCGTTGTATCATTCTCATAAAAGGGGTAATTTACTGTGTAAGCATAGTTACCGGAAACAAGAACATCTGTCATAAATCCACCTGTATTTATATTGCCAAGAGCAACCGGTCGTAATACATCAGAAATATCAATAATCCATAAACCTGCATACCCGCAAGCGAGATATGCTTTATTCCCGGAAACAGTTACTTTTTCTGCATCTCCGCTCGTTGGAAAAAAGGATAATTGTTCTAGTGAGTCCGGCAGTAAAATATCAACTATCTGCAAACCGTTTGAACGTGTAACATAGAGTTCATTTCCTACAGCGATATCCAAAGGCGCTGTGCCAAAAATTTTTCCTCCCTGTAAACTTCCGCGAACAACTAATGAATCGGGAGTTGTTATATCAATTGCATACACACTCCCCGCATCTGTGACTGCGTAAACAATTGAATCTTTCGAGGTCATTCCCGTTATAGCGCCAGAGGGTGAATCAAGTGTGTTCACCAATACCGGTGCCGATGGATTTGATATACTGTAGGTATTTATATATCCATATCCTCCAATAAAAAGAAGTGTATCTATTACATACGCGGATAATCCCAGGTCATATCCGAATGTTACAAACACACTTTCCGGATGAACAACATTAATTGCTCTGGTTCCCCACCATTCCAAGTCACTTACATAAACGTAGTCCCCTTTTGCGGCAATACACCAAAAAAGATTTGAACTTGCTCCAATCGTTTTTTTAATCTGAGGTGAAGAAGGTTCCGAAGCATCTACAACGAATAGTGTTCCTCCCCATGTAGCAACATAAACGAGTGAGTCACCAAATGCAACATTGGTTGTAAAACCGTTGATATATATTTCCGATAGCTTCGAAGGATTACTTGGAATTGAAATATCAACCAATAACAAATTATTACCTATGCAAAGGTATGCGATATTATTTTTTATTTTAAGATCTATTATTATACCATCCGTAAGATATTCTCCAATAATAGTCGGAGTTGTAGGATTAGAAACATCAAGCGCATGGAACGTCGGTCCATTACCAATAAATGCATAATTATCTTTCACATCAACCGCTTCACAAGGACCCCAAGCCCATCGCCCAAGCAATGTAAATACACTGTCGTTCGCCAACGGCTGTGCCGTTTGTTTGTGTTGCCATCTATTGTACAATTCTGAATATCGTTGTTTTATTTTTTCAATGCTATTGTCTCCCGCACTACACAAAGTCGAGGTAAGCAACATAAAACACAAAACCCGCATCAGGGCGTATATGTCCCAGAGCGGGTTTTTTGTAAACTCGTTTAACTGCGTATCATTAGGAGGATTGTATTTTCTGCCTACATTCATCATAATGCCATAGTAAATTCGGTGGCATTATACGAAATGAGAGAGCAATAATCAAGCAATTTCATAAAATATTTTGTTGAATAATTTCCCATTTTTCCCTACTTTGATTCAAACACATTTCATTCAAGAATTTTATCCATGAGCCTACTCTAACCATCGTGGATAGTTTTTTTTGTTTTAACTCAACATATATTTTTGTCATAATAGTTTTTGGATTCGGCTCATACATGTTTATTTCATTTGAAGGTCTCGACCTGTGCGGTAAGACAACACAATCGCAGTTACTTGTCGAGCGGCTCACATCGCTCGGCAAACGGGTTGTCTATTTGCGCGAACCGGGCGGCACCGAAATCTCGGAAAAAATCAGAGATATTTTGTTGGACTTACGTCATTCCGAAATGTCTGCTAAAGCGGAACTCTTTCTTTTCTCCGCCGCACGAACGCAATTGGTTTCCCAAGTCATCAAGCCCGCAATTGCAGAAGGAACGTTTGTCATCTGCGACCGCTTCTACGATTCGACAACGGCATATCAGGGATTCGGGCGCGGTATTAACCTTGAAGAGATTCATGCAATCAACCGCATTGCCGTTGACGGAACAATTCCCGACCTGACCTTGTTCATCTCTGTACCGCTCGATGAAATTCTTCGACGGCAACAAATCAAAAAAGGAATTGACCGGATGGAATCATCAGGCATTCAGTTTTACGAACGCGTTCTTCATGGCTTTGAACAATTAGCAACAGCAGAACCTTCCCGTTTTGTCGTCATCAACGGAATGCAAACGAAGGAAGAAGTTCACAACACAATTTGGAATAGTATTCAACAACGATTGAGTAACAAGATATCATCATGAAACAGCTGTTCAGACATTTTTCAAGAACGTTCACCGTTCTTTCACTTACATTCATTCTGTTGCTTGCTGGAATATTTGTCGGCTTCAAAAAGTTTGAAGGAGATTTTTTCTTCAAGATTAACAAAAGCATCGAAGTATATGGACGGGTCTATAAAGAAATCACGATGAACTATGTTGATGAACTTGACCCGGAGAAGTTCATGCACTCCGGCATTGACGGCATGTTGGCAGGACTCGACCCATATACAAATTTCATCGCCGAAGAGGAAATCGGTGAAGTTGAACTGATAACTTCCGGAAAATACGGCGGCATCGGAATCACCATCGGCATCCGCGATGAAAAAGTCACTATCACAACATTGATGGAAGGATACTCCGCGCAACGTCAGGGCTTGCAACCCGGAGACAGAATTGTAGAAGTTGACGGGAAATCTGTTTCGGGAATGAAAGCCGACCAGATTCGTCCGCTGACCCGCGGCGAACCCGGAACTGAAGTAACATTGAAAATCGAACGGGACGGAGAAAAAGAACCACTCACCTTTATCCTGATGCGTGAAGAAATCCGGTTGAAGAATGTCACGTTTGCCGATTATGTTGATAGCGGTATCGGTTACATCAAACTCGAACGTTTCGCCCGCACCGCCGGAGATGAAGTGCGCCTCGCTCTCAAAGAATTAAAATTGAAGGGAACATTGAACGGATTAATTCTCGACCTGCGCGATAATCCGGGCGGTTTGCTTGAATCGGCAACGGATATTGTTGAAAAATTTGTTCCAAAAGGGAGTTTGATTGTCACAACCCGGGGACGAAAAAAAGAAACTGAGAAAAAATATTCTGCCGAAGAAGAACCGATGCTTCCCGATGTTCCCTTGGTCGTGCTTGTGAATAAAAACAGCGCGAGCGCAAGTGAAATTGTCGCCGGCGCGTTGCAGGATTTAGACCGTGCCGTTATTATCGGAACGCGGAGTTTCGGCAAGGGCTTGGTACAGACGGTTGTTCCGCTTGCATACGGCTCCCAGTTGAAAATGACGACAGCAAAATACTACACGCCAAGCGGTCGGTGCATCCAGGAAATTGATTACATGCACAAAGATAAAGCAGGCGTGTTTGCCGTAACGCCCGAAAGTTTGCGCCACGAATTCAAAACAAAAAACGGACGCTCGGTGTTTGAAGCAGGCGGCGTTACTCCCGATTCAACAATTGCTGAGACCGAACAAAGCGCAATGATGAAAGAACTCCTTCGTCGTTCTATCTTCTACCGGTTTACCAACAAGTACATCAGCAATCACCGGGATTCATTGCTTATCAGTGATGATAACTTGTTGAAAGAATTCGACTCGTTTCTCGACAGTTTGCAATTCACGTATCAGGATGAAGGGGAAAAGAAACTCTCCGAACTTTCAGAAATAGGGACAACGGCAAAATACAGCAAGTCTGTTATGGATGAAATCGAACAACTGAAAACAAAGGTAGCATCAGAAAAAGAAAACGGCGTTCAGCGAAACAGGAAAGAAATTCTCCGTTCCGCCCGCCGCGAAATCATGTCCCGCTTTAAAGGGGAACATGGAAGAATCTCCGCTACGCTTGTTGATGATATGCAAGTCGAGACGGCGAAATCGTTCCTCAAAAATCAACCGGCGTATAGAACAATTCTCTCAATGAAAGAAGAACATTGAGTTCATTCTTTCCAGTTTGTCCTTTAACAGGAAACTGTAAACCGGAAACAGGAACCTTACTCTTTCTTCGAGTATCCTAGCTCCATCAATTTGCTCTGAATGAGAAGAAGAACCCGGTTGAAATCTCCCCGCTCATGGACAAAATCAACCTCATCGGAAGGAATAATAAGAAGAGGACCACTCTTATAATTTGAAATCCATTCCTTGTAATGTTCATCCAACTGTTCAAGATAGGAGCGGGGAATGGATTGTTCGTACTCTCTTCCGCGCCGGGAAATTTGCGTGAGGAGCGTTTCAATTCTCGCTTCAAGATAGATTAACAAATCGGGCGGCTTAAGATATTGCATCATCACCTTGAACAACTCGACATAGTTCGTGTAATCACGCTTATCCATTTTCCCGATGAGGTGAAGATTGCGCGCAAAGATTTCCGCATCTTCATAAATCGAACGGTCTTGAATCGAACTTTCGGGAGATTCGACAATCTTCTTATGGTCATTGAATCGTTTGGAGAGAAAATAAACTTGCAAGTTGAACGACCAGCGATTCATATCTCCGTAAAAATCCGAGAGGTACGGATTATCATCCACCGATTCGAAGTACGTTTTCCAATTGTAGTAATTTCCCAGCATTCTGGTAAGAGAAGATTTTCCGGAACCGATATTTCCGGCAACAGCAACAAACATTTTTGAACTCATAGCGGGGAGAATATAGAGGAAACTTCCGTGAGAGACAAAAAGAAAAGCCAATTCTCACTTATGAACCGGCTTCACATCTTTCAATTTTTTACACGACCTTTACTTTATGAGAACCATCGGTTTTGTTTTCTCAACATCGGCAGTTTGAAGTTTGTAATAGTACATTCCGCTCGGTTGAGCAGAAGCATCCCACGTGACCGAATACATACCCGGATGAAGTTCTTCGTTGACAAGCGTTGCTACTTCTCTCCCCAAAACATCAAACACCTTCATCGTCACCAATCCGAAATTGGCAATTCGAAATCCAAAATTCGTTGTCGGGTTGAATGGATTCGGATAGTTTTGAAGCAGAGAAACAGTGGAGGGAATTATACTGTTTCTGTCTTCAGTTATTGCAGTAACATTTTCTGAACTCTTGAATAATCCATTATACGTTCCGGCAAACAGATGTCCGTTTGAAAGAGACAGAGTTAATATTCCCCGAGTTGGTAATCCCGTGTTGATGCTATCCCATGTCGCGCCATTGTCTGCCGATTTGAAAATACCGTTAGCATCGGTTGCAGCATAAATTTTTCCGTTTACAAAAATAGCTCCTGACGTGTTGATTGATTGTCCGGCTAAACCATAGTGCGTCCATGTTCCGCCGTTGTCTGTTGAGCGATAAAAACCATTAGGATTAGGAGCGTTCGGGTCATATCTGCTTCCGGCATAAATGTAACCATTGTTGTCAACTGAAAGAGAATAAATACGCACCGACGTCGTCAAACTGGTTTGCGTCCACGAGTCACCGTTATCTGTTGATGTAAAGACACCGTTGCTTCCTTTCACTCCGGTAAACAGAATTCCGGAAGAAGTGACAGCAAGCGAACCGATATTCAAATTTGTTAGGCCGGAATTAACTTGTGTCCAGCTATCTCCGTTATTTGTCGAACGAAAGATTCCGTTACTGACCGAGCCGATAAATAAAGTTCCGGAAGGACTCATTGTGGGCCACCGTGCTTCAGTGCCCGAAAATCCCGTGTTAATTGCAGACCACGTTGCTCCGTCGTCGGTCGAGCGAATCATTCCCGAACCATTTGTAGCAATAAAAATATTCCCTATGGTTGTTGCCAATCCACCGTTAAAATATGTACCGCTTGGTAGAGTGAGGAGAGAATCCCACGTAGTGGCATAATCGAGAGTTCGATAAAGCGATACACCATTGGTGAAGTACAAATATCCGTCTCTGCCTGCAAATGCACCGGCGCCGGTGGTAACGGAAGTTGCTTGCCAGAAATCCTGGGCATTCAGGGAAATAAAATTTATCAAAATAAAAATGAACAAGCGATGAACTAATTTTTCCATAATAACTTTGTGATGATAAAATTTGGTAAAAAATTTTACTCACAATATAGAACGGGGGACGCTTGCTATCAATAGCATATTAGTAGTAATTTTTCTCTTATGTGATAGGCAATAGGTTCCAGGGCGACACAACGTGTCTCGTAATAAAAAACTTACCTACCCCCTATGACCGAAAACCAATCACCTATTAAGGAACTTGAGAACTGCTTCTGTGCGCGAGCGGACTTGCAACTTTTCGTAGATGTTTCTGAGATGTGTTCGAACCGTTTCGATGCTGATGAAAAGCATTTCAGCTATCTCTTTGTAACGGTAGCCTTTGGCAAGCAGAGAAAGAATTTCGTGTTCACGCGATGTAAGGTTTTCAGTTTCCTTGGAGGAAGTCCCCAATTTTTGAAATGATTGAACAACTTTACGCGCAATCTGGCTCGACATCGGCGAACCGCCGTTGTGCAAATCCTGAATTGCCTCAAGAAATTTCGTTGGCGGAGTTTTTTTTAAGATGTAACCGCTTGCCCCCGCAAGAAGCGAGTCAAAAATGCGTTCGTCATCCTCGTAAATGGTTTGCATCATAATTTGCAGTTTAGGAAGCTTCGCTTTGAGTTGTCGAACGCACTCAATCCCTGACATCCCGGGAAGTTGAATATCCATCATAACAACATCAGGGTCATCGCTCTCAATTTTCCTCAATGCTTCTTCCGCTGTCGGATATGCCGCAACGCACTCAAATCCCTCCGAGCCATTGATAAGCACGGTTAATCCCTCCCGAATTTCTTTGTTATCTTCAACGAGAGCAACTGTTATCGGCATGATTTAAGATAGATGATTTTCCGATGGTAATCAATCACACGAAAGTAGTATTTCACCTGATTGCGGATTTCGAATTGTTAATTTCGGATCGTTGATGATAAACAAAAACGGGAAACTGAAAACCAGCAACACTAACTTTCATGCACATTCAACTTAAAGTGAACCTGCACAATCGTTCCAACATGTGGAATAGATTCAATGGTAAATGTCCCTCCGATGCTTTCCATTCTTCGTTTCATGTTACTCAATCCATTGCTGAAAACGGAAATTTCTTTTATACAAAATCCCTTGCCATTATCCTGAATGACGATGGAAAACGTGTCAACTGTTGAACTGAACCGAAGATGAACTTCACCCGCTTGCGCGTGTTTCATAATATTGTTGAGCGATTCTTTCACCACAAGAAATATATTTCTTCGATGTTCACCGGAGAGAGTTACAACCGGAATCGTATCAGGAATGGAAAACAGGCAACGGGTTTCCGTTCCTTCAAATAAACCAGCCGCGTATTCGCGAATAAATGAAATGAGATTATCAAGACTGTCATTCTTCGGGTTGATTGCCCAGACAATTTCACTGATGCTATCAACGACGCCGCGGGCGGTGTTGGATATTTTCTGGAGATGGCGTTCCGACGCAGAACGGTCATCTAACTCGCGGCGCGCAATTTCACTCAGGATTGCAATCTGTGTGAGACTTGCGCCAATTTCGTCGTGCATATCCTGAGAGATGCGCGCACGCTCGCGTTCCATCTCTCGCTCTCGCTCAAGGAATTCTACCCGACGGCGGACTTTTCTCATCTCGAAAAACCGAATTGTTCCGCCGACAGAAATCAATGCTACGATTCCTGTCAAACTCAAAAACCACCACGTTCTCCAAAACGGTGGGACAACCACCACGGTGATTGCAAATCCTTCTTCATTCCAAACACCATCGTTGTTGGAACCTTTCACCCGGAACACATACTCACCCGGGTCGAGATGCGTGTAGCGGACTTCACGCCGAGTTCCGCTGTACACCCAGTTCTGTTCAAATCCTTCGAGAATGTACGCATACTGATTTTTCTCCGGGTTTGAATATTCGAGTGCGGCAAACCGAAGAGAGAATATCCCCTCTTCATACTCAAGCACGATGGAATTCATCGTTGATATTTCTCCATTCATTTCAACCGGCAAATCAAGTTTCTTGTAGCCGGTCAAAACGATATTGGGCAACGAAGGATTATCTCTCACAGAATCGGGATGAAAAACATTCATGCCGTTGATTCCGCCGAAGTACATTTCGCCGCTTCTATTTTTGAAACACGCACCGGAATTAAATTCGTTCGATTGTAGTCCGTCTTCCACACCATAGTTTCTGAATTGTTTTGTGGTCGGATTGAATTTCGAAATGCCTTTGTTCGTACTAAGCCAGAGATTTCCACTTCCGTCTTCAAGAATTCCATAGATGTAGGCGCTCGGCAATCCATCTTCCTCAAAGTAGCGCGTGAATGTGCTCGTCCCCTGTTCGAACGTATTCAATCCGTGCCCGGTTCCAATCCACAACAATCCGTCTCGTGATTCATAAATCACTTTCACTCCATTATGACTCAACGAACTGAGATTATTTTTATCATGAACAAAAGTTGTGCATTGTTCACTTGTGGGGTCGTATCTGTTCAAACCACCATCGTATGTTCCAAACCAGAGAATGCCATGCGAATCTTCAAACAAGCAAACGATAGTCGCCCCCTTCATCGAAGGGTAACGCTCTTGCGTAAACACTACAGGCGTAAGTTCGTTAGTCTCTCTCCGGTATTTGTATAAATTCGATATCACGGTTGCCCAGAGCCAACCGTGGGTCGAAGGAAGCAGATGAATAGTTTTCTTGTTTGGCATACCTTCACCATAGGAGAAAAATATTACCTCTTCTGTTCGTTCGTCGAAACGTGCCAGTCCGCGTTCCGTTCCGAAGAAAATTGTTCCGGCTGCATCCTCGGTCACAGCATACACTGTTTCCCCTTTTCCGGTTGTTGTGTTCGTTGTGTTCAAATATTGTTTGAAAGTATCATCCCTTTTGTCCCACATCGTCAATCCATATTCGTATGTTCCAATCCAGACGCGTTGCCGCCTGTCTTCATAGATTGATTTCAGAAAGTTTCCGCTGAGAGAATTTCTATTACTCGCATCAGAAAACAGATGTTTGAATTTCCTCGGACGCGGGTCATACTTATACACTCCATCGCCGTCGGTTCCAATCCAGAGTAATCCTGAACGGTCTTCCATGATGTATCGGTTATCGTAGGTTGTAAGCAATTCGGAATATCCATCAGCATCGAGAAGCCGCGAGAATTTCTCAGTTTGAATATCGTACTTCAGTACTCCGCTCTTCTTCGTTCCTATCCATAATGTATTCTTCCCATCATACAATAAGGAAGAAACAAACAGTTCGTTCGAGGGAACATCAGAATAATTGTTGATGCTGATTTGTTGAACATCCTCCGTGTTCTGTTTCATGCGGAACAAACCCTTGCCCATCGTAGCGAACCAAATATCGCCTTCCCGGGTCTCTGCTATAGCGCTAACGTAAGACTGATTTCCAAGTAGTGAGTTCAGAGTTGAGGAAAGACATCGAAGTGAACCGGATTTTTCCAGAACATCAACGCCATCAAGTTTTCCCATCCAAATATTTCCCTTTTTATCCTCGAAGAGCGATTTCACAGACTGATGTTCAATCATCTGCCGATGAGTTGTTGGAAATACATAGGGTTCAAATAACTTCTTGTCCGTATTGAATTGTAATAACCTGAGATAACTGCTCGCCCAAATTGTTCCCCTCGAATCCTGAAACAATGATTCAACATTTTTCAAATCATAAAAGGAAAATTTTCCTGTGCGGGGTTCATACTTATTCAATCCATCGTTTGTTCCAATCCACAAATTCCCGTCGTTATCTTCCATAAGAGACCGAATGGTATTATCGGAGAGGGAGTTTTTGTCAGATTGATGATGACGATACACAGTTATTTCGTATCCGTCATATTTGTTCAATCCATCACCGGTGCCGAACCAGAGAAATCCTTGCCTGTCTTGAAGAATACAATAGACGGAACTTTGTGAAAGCCCCTCCTCGACAGTTATATGTTGAAGAAACGGTTCACGGAGTTGGGCTGTTGAAACATTCAAAAGAAGGAAAGCACAGAGCAATATGTTGAACAAATATCTATCTCTGTGCTGTTGTAGCAGGTTCATTGCCGAATTCAAATTATTTTGTGTCGCTTCAACTCGTTAATGTCGGAGTCAGAATATCCAAGCAACCCCAATACTTCATTCGTGTGCTGACTTAACAACGGCGGCGGTGAAAACTTCGTGCGCTTGATGTCCTTCGTGGTTGATAATTTGATGGGATTACCAACCATCTTCAAAGTTCCGATAGCCGGGTGTTTCACTGCTACAACCATCTCACGTTCGGCTACCGTTTCCATTTGCAACGCTTCCGAAAGTGAATTGATATTTCCCACCGGAACATCTGCCTTTAATAAAATCTTCAGCCACTCACTCCTCTTTTTTGATTTCATGATGGGAACAAGAATGTTCTCTAACGCTTCGCGGTTCTCAACCCGTTTCGAGTTGGTTGCAAATTGTTCATGTTGGATTAAATCATCTCGCTTGATCGCTGTACAAAAATTCTTCCAGTGAGATTCGCTTCCCACGGCTACGTTGATGAATCCGTCTTTCGTCTCAAACGTTTCGTACGGCGTAATAGTCGGATGGCGATTTCCTTTGCGTGTCACTTTTCTGTCTGATGAAAGTGCAATTTGCGATTGATACGCGAACAGCGAAAGCAAACCATCGAGCAAACTAATATCAACTTGCTGACCTTTCCCTGTTCGTTCTCGATGAAATAATGCAAGCAGAATTCCTTCGAACGCAAGTGTTCCCGCCGTAACATCGGCGAGAGAAATTCCTGCTTTTGTCGGCGCTCCGTTAGGAAATCCCGTTACATCCATCAATCCCGATTCGCCCTGCACAATCAAATCGTAGCTCGGTTGATGGCTGCGACTGCTCGTCTGTCCGTAGCCGGAAATCGAACAATACACAAGTCTCGGATTTAACTTTTTTGCTTTTGCGTAATCAAATCCCAAACTCTCCATCACTCCCGCACGGAAATTTTCCACCAACACATCACACGACTTGATGAGCTTTGTGAGAATTTCTTTTCCTTCCTTCGCTTTCAAATCAAGTGTAACGCTTTTCTTGTTCCGGTTGACACTGAGAAAATACGCGCTCTCACCTTTCACGAACGGCGGTCCCCACGAACGAGTGTCGTCCCCTTTCCCCGGTTGTTCAATCTTGATGACTTCCGCACCCATGTCACCCAACTTCATAGTGCAGAAAGGACCGGAAAGGATTCGCGTTAAATCGAGAACCTTAATTCCTTGTAAAGGTGAGTCGTGAGTGGTGAGTCGTGAGTGGTGAGTCTTTTGTTTATTCATGATTCATGACTTGAGATGTAAGATTTAGCAATATATTTTTGAAACAAAGAAATACATACAATATGAAAGGAATGATTGAAACTAAATGATTCACGAATCACTAATCACCAATCACAAATCACGGTAGTTTCGCTCCTCGTGCGCTCATCCACGGACGCACTTCCGCTTTCAGTCTTCCTGCTTTCACAGCCGGGTCGGTCTGACAAAGCGAGTCCGCTTCTTCCTTCGAACTGCAATCCATGATGAAGATTCCGCGAACGTCTCCTTCATCTAAGAACGGTCCGGCGATGGCAATCTTTCCTAACTCTGCAAGTCGTCCGATGTTCGCAAGGTGTCCTTCCTGAATCTTCGCCGCCGTCACTGAGTCCTGGTCACGATTCGGTCCCTTTTTCAGGAAAACCATGTAGTAAGTTTTCATGTCGTACTTCTTTTCGGGAGATTTATTTTTTGATGAATCATCGTGCTGGGCTATACAGACTTGACTTGAAAATGAAATCAAAATGAGAACAAACAAAGAGAGAAATATTTTAGTCATGGTTTAGAGATATTAATAATTTGTATACAACGATAGGACACGCATTCTTGCATGTCCTCGTGAATGTAAGAAATTTACTGAGAATAATTCTCGTCTTCAATCAATCCTAACTTGACCAAGCGGGAACGGATTCCACCTTCTCTTCTTTGCAACAGTATCGAAAGTTCGGCTATGGATTTCCCATTAGAATATTCCCGAACAAGTAACTGCTCGTCTTCTTCTGTCCACTTCGTCCCCATCTTTGCATACTCACTAGTATCAGCAGAGAAATAATCACGCTCATGTTTATCAACTGTAACATTGTCATACGGTTGAATATGATTCTGAATTTCTTCAAGAAAGATATTTCCGTAGCGCCGCAATTTCACCTGCCCCATTCCTGTAATAGTGCTGAGTTCAGCTACCTCGGTCGGCTTTTTGCTTGCGAGTTCTTTCAACGTTGCATCGGAAAAAATGAGATATGGCGGAACGTTTTCCCGCACGGCAAGTTCTTTCCGCAACCGACGGAGACTTTCGAACAACTCTCTGTCAATTATTCCTTCATCTTTTTTCTCATACACTATTTTCTCTGCGTGATGTTTCGTCAGAAGAACTTTCTCTCCTCTCAGAACTCTCATGCTCGTCTCGTTCAATTTGAGAATCGGATACGGTTCTTGCTGAACGGTAATCACTTCCAAACTTGTCAGTTCACGAATAAATCTCTGCCATTCAGTTTTTGAATATTCTTTCCCAACTCCGAATGTTTTAATTTCCCCATGACGGTTCTGTAATATTTTGTCCGTCGGATTTCCAAGCAGGACATCTACAATGTAATTCATCCCGAAGCGTTCACCCGTACGAGTAATGCACGAAAGAATTTTCTGCGCGATGATTGTTCCGTCAATCATATCGCGGGTGTTCAGGCAGTTATCACAATTGCCGCAGTTGGGAACGGAATACTTTTCGCCGAAATAATTCAGGAGAATTTTTCTCCGGCAGATACGGCTTTCGGCATAGCGAACGAGTTCCTTCAACTTTGCGCTTGCAATTTCCCGTTCGTGCGCATCGGGCTTTAATTCAAGAAAGTGTTCAATTTTCACGGTATCACCATACCCGAAAAACAAAATGCAATCGCTCGGCAAACCATCTCTTCCGGCGCGCCCCGTCTCCTGATAATATCCTTCGATGTTCTTCGGCAGGTCATGATGAATCACAAATCGTACATTCGATTTATTAATACCCATCCCGAACGCAATCGTCGCGACAATAATATTCACATCATCATTAATGAACATTTCCTGATGCTTTGTTCTCGTTGTCGCATCAAGTCCTGCATGATACGGCAACGCCTTGTATCCGTCTTCTTTCAATTTCTCTGCAAGCGATTCCGTCCCTTTCCTGCTAAAGCAATAAATAATTCCCGAATCGTTTTTATGATTGTTGAGATACGTGAGCAGTTGTTGATAGGTCTGCTGTTTCGGCTGAACCTGATAAAACAGATTTTGCCGGTTGAAACTTGCAACGTACGTTTTCGGTTGCCGCAAATGAAGATGCGTGAGAATATCTTCGCGCACGGCGGGAACGGCTGTCGCGGTGAGCGCAACGACAGGAACCGATGGAAATTCCTTCCTCAGCACCGCCAGTTGACGGTAATCAGGTCGGAAATCATGCCCCCATTCCGAAATACAATGCGCTTCATCAATTGCAAAAAGACGGACGTTGAGTTGTTTGAGAAACGGTAAAAACGTTCCGAGTTTGATTCTCTCCGGCGCAACATACAGTAACTGAATATTCTTCGCCAGCAATTCCCTCCGCACCGATTCAATTTCTCCATCGTTCATCGAACTGTTGATGAGCGATGCGCGCACGCCGTTCCTCCGCAATCCGTCCACTTGGTCTTTCATCAGAGCGATGAGCGGAGAAATTACAACCGTAACTCCTTCACGCATGATTGCAGGCAGTTGATAGCACAACGATTTTCCTCCGCCCGTCGGCATCAGCACGAACACATCTTTATCGTTCAGCAGGTCGGAGATGATTTCTTCCTGCAACGGATGGAAAGATGTGTAGCCGAAATATTGGTGGAGAGTGGTGTGGAGATTCACTTGGGGGGATTCGAAATGTTCATTTTCTCTTGATACGCATTTTCCAATTATCAATAACGATTAGACAACCAGAAATATCTTGTCGAGAAAGTATCTTCAACTGATGTTCGAGAATCGGATGTAAAATATCTTCGGTCTGCGGAATCACCTTTAATCGTATCACACCGGGATGCGTACCGAGCGGAACTTCCTTAATGTCAGCAAAGTCACCATTATATGTGATGATAATTCGATCAAGTTCTTTTGCACGATTGAGTATTAATGGATCTTCAGCAGTGGAGAGTCCAAGTTCTCTTGTATCTGTAACATCATACCCGAGAGTACGAAGAAAGGAAGTCGTTAAGGGCGAAAGGTTTTGGTCAAGAAGAAGTCGTAACATCGCGATACGGACTTTGAATGCTATACTTGTAATAGTTGTACATCTTCATTTTGAATTGATTCAATCGAATATTCAATCGCGGCACGCACGTCGTCTTCCTGAAGTTCGGGGTAATACGTCAACACTTTAGGAATATCATAACCACCGGCGAAAAGACTCAAAATATTCGTAACCATAATCCGCGTGTTTCGAATACATGGTTTTCCGTGGCAAATATTTTCATTGATGGTAATTCTCTGTTGTAGTTCGTATGTCATATAGTGTTCCTTTCAAAAGAAAAATACAATTTGTTTTCAATTCAAACAATTAAAACCACTCTTCAGATAGAGCAGCTAATTACTTCCTCATCACCACCACATACACCACAAACGCAACTCCAAACCCGACAAACCACGCGTAATCATACAAGAAGCGAAGCGGCTCAACAAATAAACCGATGAGCGCAACCACAACGCCAGCCAACAATGCAACGATTGCTTTCGAGTTGAACCCGCGGGAATATTCATACTCGCCGTTGCGGAGATATAAATCTTTCAGGTTCATCTCGCGCTTACGAATGATGAAATAATCAGCAATCATTACTCCTGCGATGGGACCGAGAAAACTTGAGTAGCCAATCAACCAACCGAAAATGTATGTTCCGAAATCGGAGAGGAGTTTCCACGGCATCATCACAATTCCGATAACGGCGGTAATCATTCCTCCGGTTTTGAAACTGATTTTCTTCGGGAAAAGATTGGCAAAATCGTTCGCGGGCGAAACGACATTTGCCGCAATGTTCGTTGTCAGCGTTGCGACGAGAAGCGACAGCATCGAAAGAAGAATGATGATGGGATTGTCAAACTTAGCAAGAAGAACGACTGGGTCCCAAATAGCTTCCCCGAAAATGACAATCGTTGCAGAAGTAACAGCGACACCGATGAACGAGTAGAGCGTCATTGTCGGCGGTAGTCCGAGTGCTTGACCAAGCATTTGCGCCCGCTGACTTTTCGCGTAGCGGGAAAAATCAGGAATGTTAAGCGAAAGTGTTGCCCAAAATCCGACCATGCCGGTGAGGGACGGAACAAAGAATTTCCAGAACTCCCCCGCAGTTTGGAATTTACTTTGTTGAGAAAGAATCGGTCCCCAGCCGCCACCATTGACATACGCCCAGCCAAGCAATGCAAGTCCTACGACAATCAAGAATGGAGCGGCAAGCGCTTCGAGCCATCGGATGGACTCCGTTCCTTTCACAATAAAATAGACATTCATCGCCCAAAAAATTGCAAAACTTACCCATGGACCAATCATCAACTCTTTCCAAAATGGAAGGAGAACAACGAGCATCGCGTTGATTGCCTGTCCGCCAATCCACGTTTGAATTCCGAACCACCCGCACGCGACGATGGCGCGAAGTAACGCGGGGATGTTCGAGCCAAGCACACCGAACGACGCGCGTGCAAGAACAGGAAACGGAATTCCGTATTTCGTTCCCGCATGCGCGTTCAACACCATCGGGATGACAACGATGATGTTGCCGAGAGCGATGGTGAGAATTGCCTGCCACCAATTCATGCCACCTGCAATTAAACCGCTTGCAAGCATGTACGTTGGAATACAGACTGACATGCCAATCCACAGCGCGGCGATGTTGTACGTCGTCCACGTACGTTGCGAGATTTTTGTCGGCGCTATGTCTTCATTGACGAGCGGACTGTGCCGGATTTCTTCAACATTGATTTCGACTAAATCGTGATGTGATTGTTTCATGATTTCTCCTAAATAAAGAACCTGTTTATTGACTATGTTGTAATGTTTGTTTTGCTAATGTATTCCCGAGTTGCGAAGCCATCTCATAACATTTTTTTGCTAATGAACTTTTCCGCACATCACTATACGCATTTCCAAGATTATAGTACGCATCGCCGTACGTTGAATCCAACTCAACCGCACGAAGGAAATTTTGTATTGCCAATCCGGTGCTTTCCTGAACTGCATAGACGCTTCCTAAATTATTGTACGCCCGTGCAAACTGCGGCGTAAGTTCCGTCGCACGAATGTAAAATCCTTTTGCTTGTTCAGTTTGTTCTTTTTCAAATAAATAATTTCCTGCCTCAATGCAAAGTTTTGAAAACTCTTCGGAGGTCTGCTGCCGCAGAGAATCCACCCAAAGCCACGTCTCATATACCTCTTTCATCGCCGTGTAATCATTCTTATCCACGACCTTAATGTTCTGAATGATATTCAAATATCCCCGGCGGTCGTACGGAAACTTTTTCGAGTATTCTTTCCACACATCAATTGCAGGCGGATGATTGTTCATTTGATGATAATACATAGCGAGGTGAAGCGACGTAGCATAATGTCCAAGTTGAGAAACAGTTCTTGTATCCAACAAAGTTTTCACACGGGTGATTGCCGGTTCGGTACTTGCGTTCATTGTAAACCATGCCGTTGAATGAAGCATGGTAATTCCGAGGAACATCAAAGCAACGTTCTTTTTATCGGACAAATCTGAATTGAAAAACATCAGACAAACAAGAATAATGAGAGTCGGGAAAAATGATGCGGCGACATCCCAATCTTTCGCAGCGCCCAAATCATATTTTGCAATAAACGTGAATAGTATAAGCGGGAGAACAATGGCAACCAGAAATACTACAACAGGAGATTTCCATTGGTTTGTTTGCCATCTGAACAGCAAGAGACCAAGCATGAACAATGATACAGGAGAAAGAAGAATGAACAGATTGAACCAATCAATGAAATGATATGGAGAAAACAATGTGTATGCCTGCGAGTACGATTCAAACACTTCCGTACTTTCTCCAACAGAGAGATAATGCTGATGCGGAACGTATGAAGAAAGATTTTCGATGTTGAAATCAGCAAGCCAGAGCGTGATGAAGACACCGATTGCTATCAACATCGTACCAACAGATATTTGTTTGAGACCGCGTTCTTTCCACTCCCGAATCATCAGAAACAAGAATGACGGGAGCAACAACACAGAAAGATAGTGCACAACACATGCAAAGAAGAGGCAAAGTGAAACCCAAACAAAATCTATCTTTTTCCTGAGAAACAATATTGCACAAAGTACATACAGCGAAACGACTGCAAGTACAACCGAGTACGTTTCAACATATCCGAAAAACAATTGCATGTACGATGCGGTAGAGACGAACAACAATGAAATCAGTTGAGTCGTGGAATCTTCAAACAGATTCCGGACAATAAAAAACGAACAGGTAAGAAAGACGAACCCGCTGACTACACATGCGAGCCAGAACGAAAAGAGAAAAGCATCAAACGAACTTGTGCCAAACAAAAGTGAAAAGCCGTAGTAATAATACGTTGCAAGCGGTTCGTTCCTCAGATACAGCGGAGATATTCCGCGCATCGCTTCTGAAAAATTTCGTACGAGAAAAAAACCATCGCCAAGCAACGGCGCTTTGATTTTGAAAATAGCCGAAACGAGTAGAAAGATTCCTAAAGAGATAAAGAGAAATCTCCATGGATGCTTCTTCATAAACAGCGCTACTTTTTCAAGAAAGTTCTCCGCTTTCCCTTTCACCGTGAATGTAATCAAAAGAAACGCTCCGAGGAGATACGCCGCAAAAATAAAATCAGGAAGGAAACCGAGCGAATGAAATCCCCAGTTCAGGCT
Source organism: Ignavibacteriota bacterium (assembly GCA_016212665.1). Classification (NCBI taxonomy): domain Bacteria; kingdom Pseudomonadati; phylum Ignavibacteriota; species Ignavibacteriota bacterium. The sequence continues at coordinate 65,131 of JACREZ010000023.1, read as the reverse complement.
TGCCGGAAATAAATATCCGGCAACAAAAAACAGAACAAGCAACATTGTTGCCAGCATACCTGCAAGCATTGGTTTCGTCATGTTACCAACTCTCTCCCGAAGCGCGCAAAACATATTGTGCGCTCATACTTCCCATTCTTGCCGCTTGCTTCAAGAATACAAGCGCTTGGATTTGGTTGCCCTTTTGATAGTACGCACGACTCATATTCTCGTATGCGTTTACATACTTGGAGTCAATGCTGATAACTCTTTGATAATACACAATGGCTGAATCGAACGCATTCTTTTGTGCAAATGCGTTCGCCATGTTTTGAAACGCGAGAACATAATCAGGTTTGATGTTCACCGCCTTTCGACAAAAAACAATTGTACTGTCAGGCAGTTGCATATCAAGATAGAGGATGCCGAGATTGTTGTACGCGGCAACGAGTTCACGGTTCAATGCAATCGCCTTCCGGAATTGCATTTCCGCAATCTCCTTTTTTCCGACACGATAGTTCAATAATCCCCGTTCGGAAAGGAAGTTCGCGTATTCAATTGTACCATCATTCTTCAACGAATCGGTTTTCACCCATTGTTCAAACGCGGCGGTCGTTAGCGAATCGTATGTGGGTCCGCCTTCATAATATGATTTGGCAAGATTTTTTAACCCTCGCCAATCGTTCGGAACATTCGTTGTGTATCGCGTCCACACATCAATTTGTTTATCGAGCATTTTGTGTTTGTGATAATACATCGAACGATGAAACTGCGATTGATACATTCCGCTCGGAGAAGTGATGCGTGAATCAATCAACGCTTCCGTCCGTTGCAACGTTGCTTCAGCGTTTGCATTGACAAGGAACCACGGCATCGAAGTCAGCAGCGAAACAATTGTGAACAACGCAACGATGGTAATTTTGTTTAAGTATTCTGTTTGAAAAAATATCAAAAGAGCAAAGAGGTTGAAGAGAAAAAAGTATGGCGCAGGCACATCCCAGTCTTTCGGAAATCCGAGGTCAAACTTCACTAAGGCAATAAATCCAAGAACAGGGATTATTGCTGACAAGAAAAAAATATTTATTTCACTTTTGAAGATGTTTAGACGTTCTTTCATCAAACCGACCGCGAAAAGAAATGTTGCCGAAGCGCCAAGCATGACAAAGAGATTGACCAAATCAAGTACATGAAACGGCGAAAATAATCCATATGCCTGAAACTCGTCTCCTTTGTCATGGGTGAGCGAAAGCCAGTGACTGTGTTCCGCCGCCGAAAAAAATCTTTGCACATCAAATCCGACAAGAGCAAAGACCACAACGATGAACACGCCGCAAAGGAGATAACCAACCGGAATCGTCCACTTTTTTCCATTCCGAAATTCCTGAACCGTTACAAAGAGAAGTGCAAAGGAAAGGATTACGTTTAAATAATTAGAAGTGAGAAGAAAGAGAAACGCCGGTGGTACAAAATAAAACGGCAATATTTTCTTCATTGATAAAACTGATACAAGTGTGAATAATGAAAGCGCAAACAACACGACCGAATACAATTCAACATAGCCGAAGAACAATTGCATATACGGCAGAGTCAGAAGAAAGCAGAAGATAACAAGTCGTGCCTTGGGTTCTTCAAATAAATGTTTAACAGTAAAAAAGGTATTCACGATGAATCCCCCGCCGAGCAACAGTTCACCGACAAGGAACGCATCCATTAACGCGGGGTAACTTGTCACATTCAACAACGATGCGATGATATAAAAATAGAAGAACGAAAGAGGGGAACGATGTAAATACAATTCATGGTCGCCGCTGAAGGTGAACTCATAATTATTGAGCAACACAAAGCTATCGCCGAGCAATGGAATGTTCACTCGAAGAAAAACTGCAAACAATACGAACAATCCAATTACAGCCGTAAGAAAGAGAAACGGTTTCCTCTCCATTAAACTTGAAACAATCTCTACCGGCTTGTCAAGATAATTTTTCCAGATGAGTAGAAGCACAAGGGGAGAGACAACAAGGAATGATATAAATATAAACGGCGGTAGAAATCCTAAGAAATGAAATCCCCAACTCAAGCTCACGGGATAGAAATATCCAGAGCAGTACATAGCCAACACCAAGAGGCTGAACACAAATGAATATTTGAACAAGTTACCGTTCATCGCCCCCCGAAGATAGAGAATAAATTGAATCAACTAAAACTTAGGTTCTATTTTATTATTTAAAATTGGGCCACTGTAATGGCTGTTGTGTAAGAAGTCCTCCAACTTTTACTCCTTCAGAATCATTATATTCAAAATTGGCGATGTTTGTGTCTGTTCCTATTATTGAATATCTGTCCCCATTATGAAACCAAATACAATTAACTGCTAATATGTATTTTTTAAAATTAGTTTGAAGTTGAATTTTTAAATTAGCTGACTCAATACATTTTAATAGCTCGTTGCGTTGACTCAATTCAATCTTATTAATATATCTTTCAAACCGTAAATAAGTAGTTTCTTCATATTTAAGGTGATTTATTAGGTCTTTATCATTAATTTTCTGAGGTACTCCCAGATCAAGAAATACTTTGTTTTCAGTATCATTAATAATATTAGCATTTTGGATAATTAACTCTTCTTCAGATAAGTTTTTTATGTGTAAAATAATTTGGTAAGTAGTTGCTCCTTCATATGGTACAACTATAGAATCTTTTCCTAAAGATGACTTAATAACAGAAAAATCATGTCCAAACATTGACCTTACCACTTTCATTTCCGGATCTGTTGCAAATTGAAGACGAGTCCACCCAAAGATCGAGTCAACGAATCCCCTCAACTCTGTTGAATACAACGATATCGTAATAGTAAAGAAAATGGAGATTATCCCAACCAAAACTTTATAAGCATGTTTGTTTTGATTCCTCTTTTCTAATTCTATTGGCACAGAGTTAGAATTATTAGGTTTTTTTACTTTTTTCTTTTTACTCACACTACCTCATCTTCATTTACCAGAAAATACTTATCTTCATGTAAATAGAAGCAGTAATTTTATTTCCACGCTCCTGCGAACACATCCCGTTTGATAAACTTTCCTCGACCGGCTTTACCAAACCATTTGCCTTTATCAGCAATAACTTCTCCGCGTGAAAGAATTGTTTCTGCGTTCCCTTTCACTTTAAATCCTTCAAACATAGAGTAATCAACACGCATGTGATGCGTTGACGCGGAAATTGTATGCTCGGTGTTTGGGTTCCAGATGACGAGGTCTGCGTCGCTTCCGATAGAAATCGTTCCTTTGCGCGGGTAGAGACCAAACATTTTGGCAGGTGCAGTCGAAACAATTTCCACCCAGCGATTCACCGAAATTCTTCCCAGATTGACACCGTGATGGAAAAGCAGTTGCAACCTGTTTTCCACTCCGGGCCCGCCGTTCGGAATTTTTGCAAAACTATCACGCCCTAATTCTTTCTGTTCTTTGAAACAGAACGGACAATGGTCAGTCGAAACAACTTGCAATGTATTTTTCTTGATTCCCGCCCAGAGTTTTTCCTGATGCCATTTTTCGCGTAGCGGCGGTGTGAAGACATACTTCGCACCTTCAAAATCCGGTCGCTCTAAATCTTCAATCGAAAGCAACAGATACTGCGGACATGTTTCCGCAAATGCGGGAATGCCGCGGTCACGCGCTTCGGCAACTTTTTCCAGCGCATCAGCAGAAGAAAGATGAACGATGTACACCGGCGCGCCTGCCATTTGTGCAAGAGCGATTGCCCGGTTCACCGCTTCTCCTTCCGCAGTTGTTGGTCGGGTGAGTGCGTGGTAAATCGGCGCTTTCTTTCCTTCAGCAATTGCTTTCTGCACGAACAAATCAATGACGCTTCCATTCTCGGCGTGCATACAGACAAGCGCACCGTTCTCCGCCGTCTTTTTCATCGCGCGGAAAATCGTTGCATCATCAACCATCAAGACACCGGGATACGCCATGAAGAGTTTGAAACTCGTCACTCCTTCCCGCACCATCTCGTTCATGTCTTCGAGATGCGCTTCGGGTAAATCAGTAACAATCATATGGAGACTGAAATCAATTGTCGAGATTTCTCCTTTCTTCCACCAAATGTCGAGCGCTTCGCGGATTTTTTGCCCTTTTGTTTGAATGGCAAAATCAATCAGGCATGTCGTTCCGCCAAATGCCGCGGCACGTGTGCCGGTTTCAAAATCATCGCTCGAAGTCGTTCCGCCGAACGGCATATCCATGTGCGTGTGAACATCAATCCCGCCGGGAATGACGTACTTCCCGCTTGCATCAATGACCGTGTCGGCTTTCATTTGGAGATTTGAGCCGATGGCAGTGATAGTTTCTTTTTCGATAAGAACATCCGCCGTGTAATCCTGCTCGGCAGTTATGATGCGTCCGTTACGAATGAGTGTTGACATACCTTGACCTTACTTAGTTTTGTTTGTTGTTTTTATTATTTGATAAAAAGGTTTTTCTGTTTCATGATTCCATTATCTGACCGAAGACTCTTCGAGCCGTAGGCAGGAAAACCGGAAACTGTTATTTAATCCACACAATGGTAATTCCCTTATTGGGTTCGCCCAAATCATTTGAGGCAGTGAGATGACATTCAGCGCAGAGTCGTTGTACGCTTGCATCAAATGGATGAATATTCATTCCGTCAATTGAAAGTTTCATTCGACCGCGGTTACCATGAATCCAGTTTTGCACAACTGTTTTCAATGTTCCGCCTCTTCCCCCGCTTCCGTATCCATGAATAATTTTCAGGACACGGAAGTGTGAGGAAGATTGAACTTTTCTCAGCGATGAAGAAAGTACATGTTCTGCTTCATCACTCGAAAGCGGAGGATGAGCAATATCAATTGTATAGATGATATTCAACCTGATGGAAATTGGTTTACTACATCCAGGGTTCGTCTGCGGTCGGTCCGTAAATCGAAGGAACTTTCGCTCCGACGAGACGGAGATAGACGGACATTTGCCCGCGATGATGAACATGGTCCATCACCATCATCCAGAGAAGGTCTCCTTTACGCATCTTTCCCATTTTTCCGGGAGCTGTAAAGAAGTCCATCATGGCATTGAATCCGTCATCGGACATATTCCTGACACGGTCATTGCTTGCTTTATAGGAAGATTCCAATCCGGAGATAATTTCGTCCATGGTTGCAGGAACCTTTGGCGCGCCTAAGTTCTCCATTTCAATCTTTCCATTGATAATCATATTTAGAAATCCCTCTTCGGAAGCAAACACCCACGCAAGTTCACCGACCGAACGTGATTTTTCATGCGGTCTATACTCAAGCCGATGCGTAGGTATAGCCCGCAGAACTTTTAATGTTGTTTGAAGCTCCATCTCTCTTGTCTGAAGCCACATTTCTCTTTCTGACATAAATTTTTCCTTTATTATTTGTTAAGAACAGTTAGTTAATTAATGATGATAAAACACTTTGTAATTTATCTTCGGTAGTGAACACGCCGGAAGGGATATTTAGTTTCACCCTGGCAACTTTTTTTGCGCCTCGCGTCATCTTCATGTTCCGATGCAACAACGAACCCAAGCGAACGGAGAAGTTGAACCTTTGCAGACAATTCTTCTTTATTCCAATGGATGAAAAACGCGCGCGGTTTACTCTTCGATGTGCGACCTGAACTATGCAATGTGGACGTTTATATTTTTTCCTTTTGTATTTTTTATTTTTGAATTGATTAGTGAATTTCAATCCCATGTTTCGCTTGAAATTGTCTTAATGCTTCCCACGTCATCGGCTGGGGAAGTTGTTGAACCAGCTCGTTCCAGGTGATTGCTTCCTTGCCATCATCTTTTCGAACCATCGAGATACATTTATCAACAGGGCAAACGAGGAAGCAGAGCGCGCACCCGACACAATCCTGCTGACGAATCTTCGGCTGTTGCTTGCCGTTGTGCGGAATCATGTCAATGCATTGGTGCGCCGTATCTTCACAGGCGATGTAACACAAGTTGCATTGAATACATTTCTTGTCGTCAATCTGTGCGACGGTTTTTGCAAGAAGATTGAGATTACCAAAATCAGTAATGCACGAAAGCGACTTGCCCCGGAAATCTTCAATCGTGCTGAAGCCTTTTTCTTCCATCCAGTTTGCAAGTCCTTCCGTTAAATCATTAATGATGCGGAAACCGTAGTGCATCGCCGCGGTGCAAATCTGAACACTCGTTGCACCGAGAAGAATAAACTCAGCCGCATCGCGCCATGTCGTAATTCCGCCGATGCCGGAAATCGGGAGATTCACTTCCGGGTCAATTGCTACTTGTGAAACCATGTTGAGCGCAATCGGTTTCACAGCAGGACCCGCCAGTCCGCCGTGCGTTCCCTTCCCATTTACCGATGGAGTAATTTCAAGCGTATCGAGATTCACTCCCATGATACTGTTAATAGTGTTGATGAGCGAAACTCCGTGCGCCTTTCCTTTCTTCGCCGCACGCGCGGGAAAACGAATGTCAGAAATATTCGGAGTCAGTTTTACTAACACCGGAATCGTCGAAACTTCAGTCACCCACTCTGTAATCATCGCGCAATATTCAGGTACCTGTCCGACTGCCGCACCCATTCCGCGCTCGCTCATTCCGTGCGGACAACCGTAATTCAGTTCAATGCCGTCTGCACCGGTATCAATCGTTCGTTTCACGATGTCGTGCCATGTCTCCCGCTTCGATTCAACCATGAGTGAAACTACGACGGCTCTGTCGGGCCAATTCCTTTTCGTCTCGGTAATTTCTTTCAGGTTTGTTTCGATATTTCTATCGCTAATGAGTTCAATATTATTGAGTGCGAAAATTTTCTGCCCGTTGTAATCAATCGCGCCGTAGCGATTGAACACGTTCATCACAGGCTCGCCGATTGTTTTCCAAACCGCGCCGCCCCATCCTGCTTCAAATGCTTTCTGCACCTGATAGCCGGAGTTCGTCGGCGGCGCAGAGGCAAGCCAGAACGGATTCGGTGATTTTATTCCTGCACAATTGATTGAGAGATTGACCATAAGTTTTTACTTGATACTTGTTTCAGGATTCAAGATGAAGGATTTATGATTCAAAGAAACACTGTTGCTACTTTTTTGGACCATTCATTCTTCGCCACTTCATATCTTCGCCGGTCGGTTGAAAATCAAACGAAGTATTGCACGTTCCACAGAGATAATGTACCTCTTGAAGATGTTTCCCCTTTGGTTTCCCGCGAAATGATAACTGAAGTTCCGCTTTATCGGTTGGGCAGAAAGGAGTCTTATTCTTTCGAAATGATTCCATCAATACACGTTGTTGGTCTTTTGTCCATTGTTTCACTTGTTCTTCCATACGTATTCCTTATCTGTTACTGAATGATTATGATTTTGGTTTCTTAACAATATACGAATCTATTCTACTTCTCATCTTTTCCATCTCAACTATTGTGGAAATCGAGTGATTCTTGTTTTCTATTCTCTTAATAGATTTACGCGGCTTGTTTTTCCCGAAGTTCATAACTAAACATTTTGGGTTGAGATATATGGCGTTTCGCATCAAGAATTTCAAAACCGACGATTGTACCATCGAATCCATAATCAATGATAACTCCCTCTTTTACTTCGTCACTCTCTTTGATTTTATCATCTTTGAAGATAACATTCATAATATCTGTATCGGGGTCATAAATTATTTTCATTGTTTAGTTCCTTGATAAATATTTTTTCATTTGAGACGTCTTATAGACGGTTACAATGTAAGGTATTCCAGCCTTATCTTCAATCACGACTCTACAAAGCATTGGTTTATCGAACAAAGGATCGTGATATACCTTTTGATAAATTTCCCGGCTTCCCTTTCCCTTTACTTTGGAATCCGGGTTTTCGTATGTTTCTAAAACAACTTTTCTATCAATATCTCGTGCGCCTAATTCGTACTCTGCATGAGGAGAGAATTTCGGGCTCATGCTACTTTGCAGATTTTTTCAAGAGCATTGTATCAATTCCATGTGCCGCCTTCTTTCCATCAGCGGCCGCATTCACAACTTCTTTCCCGCCATTGATGCAATCGCCGCCAGCAAAATATTTCGGATTCGATGTCTGCATGTTCTTCGGGTTGACCCAGACATTTCCATCTTGCGTCTTCAAATCGGCTATTTTAAATAGGTGACTGATATTCACACTCTGTCCGACGGCTTTAATCACCATGTCCGCTTTCAACTGAAACTCAGAACCGCCGATTTGTTGAACTTTTCTCTTTCCGCCTTTTTCGCGTTTGCCGAGTTTCATTCTCAAACATTCTACTGACTCAACGGAAGCGTTGCCAAGTATTCGTTTCGGCGCCGCCAAAAAATGAAAGATAACATCATCAAGTTTTGCAAGTTCCTGCTCGAATTTGTACGCAGGCATATCTTCGACTCCGCGACGATAGAGAATTGTTACCCGTTTCGCGCCGAGACGCTTTGCTTCCGTCGCCGCATCAATTGCTGTGTTCCCGCCGCCGATGACAACCACTTTTTTCCCGACATCAACTGCATGCCATTCCCGGCGAGTTACTTTTTCGATAAACTCATTCGCATCAACAACGCCGTTCAAGTCTTCTCCCGGAATATTTAGTTTGGTTGCCAGCCCAAGTCCCATTCCAAGGAACAACGCGTCATGTTTCTGCTCAAGTTCACCAAACGTCATATCTTTTCCTATCCAAACTCCTGTTTGAATTTTCACGCCGAAACTTTCAATCAGTTTGATTTCATTCAGGCTGTCCTGAAACTTCATCTTGTACGGAGCGATTCCAAAATTACTCAGTCCGCCTGCCTGCTCTTTTCCTTCATAGATAGTTACATCGTAACCAAGCAATGCAAGTTCTGCCGCACATGCAAGTCCGGCAGGTCCCGCGCCAATCACGCCGACAGATTTTCCATTCTTCTGCTTGGGTCTGAACAACGATGGCATTCCCATTTCAAAATATTTATCCATTGCATAGCGTTGCAAACGACCGATTTCAATCGGCTTCTCTCCACGTTCGTTATAAACGCACGCACCTTCACACAACTCCGAAACAGGACACGCTTTCGCGCAGGTCAAGGCAAGCCAGTTCGATTCAAGAATTGTCTTTGCCGAACCTTTGACATTTCCTGTTGCAATCTTTTTGATGAATGTTGAAATGTCAATGTGTGTGGGACATGCTTTCATGCACGGCGAGTCATAGCAATACAAACATCGGTTCGCTTCCGCCACTGCCTGATTCTGCGTGAACGCGGGATGAAGTTCTGAGAAATTCTCTTCGTATTGTTTCGGAGATAGTTTAGGTACTGTGTTATTCATCGTTGATCAAGAATTGAAAGTATGTGATGAAGTGTTTTGGGTTTCGTGTTTTGAGTTTTGTTCTACATGATTTTCAGACGCGCTAACGTAATATTCAACCAACGGCTCTTTCAAAAATTGTGGTGTGTCAAATTCTTTTTCAACTATTTGAATAAATCTAAGAATCTTTCCACAAAGATTATTGTACTCAAGATGAAGTCCCTTAAATACTTGTTCGTCTTTCAACGACTTGGTATCAAAAAGAAGTTCAAGATGTTCTATCGTTTCTTCGCACGAACCATACGCTCGAAAAAGATAATGAAGAAATTCGTTCTTATACTTTCTCAGGGCATGTCCCTCTACAATATTTGATGAAACAGATTTGGAGGAGCGACGCACTTGACTTCCTTCCTCATATCGTTCAAAAGAAGGTAGCGATAGACTCATAGTGTGAACCCTCACAGCAAGTTGATGAGCCATTTGATAAATCTGCAATTTCTTATATCCCTGCATTTCCATAGTATATTTCACAAAACTCAAAACCCAAAACTCGAAACTCCATTCATCAGTAAATATTCGACTCTCTCTTCTTCCCCGTAAAATCATTATACACGGTTTTCACTTCTGTGTAGAAGTTGAAGACTTCCGTTCCGCACTCGCGGGGACCGATGCCGGTGGCTTTCGTTCCGCCGAACGGCGCTTGCGCTTCGCCGCCGATGGTTGAGGAATTGATGTGTACTTTTCCGACTTCAGAGTGTTCGACAAAACGCATGATTTTGGAATTATCATTTGAATAGAGAGAGGCGGAAAGTCCGAACTTCACGTTGTTAGCAATGTGAAGCGCTTCATCAAAATCTTTTGCTTTGATGATGGAAAGTACGGGACCGAAAATTTCTTCTTGTGCGATTCTCATATCGGGAGTAACATTACTAAAAATTGTCGGCTCAACAAAAAATCCCTTGCCGAACGCTCCGTCGGTTAATCGCTTACCTCCTTTGAGCATTTTCGCGCCTTCCGATTTACCGATTTCGATGTAACTGAGAACCGTATTCATTTGTCCTTCATCAACCGATGGACCCATATCAACTGTCGAATCCATTCCATCTCCGACTTTGAATTTTTCTAACCGTGCCAGCAGCATTTCCGTAAACTTTTCAACAATTGATTCTTCCACAATCACGCGGCTTGCCGCTGTACATCGTTGTCCCGTTGAACCAAACGCGCCAAGTACAGCGCCTTCTACAGCGAGCGGCAAATCTGCATCGCTCATAATGACAAGCGGATTCTTTCCACCCATTTCACATTGCACACGAACGCCGCGACGAGATGCCTGTGAGTATAAAGCACAACCGACATCATTCGAGCCGGTGAACGAAATTCCATGCACATCGGGATGATTGACAATTTCATCTCCGACCGTTCCGCCGCCGCCGATGACCATGTTGAGAACTCCAGGAGGAAATCCGGTTTTTTCAAATATCTCACAAATCTTCACGGCAGTAAGTGGGGTGAGTGTTGCAGGTTTGAAAACGACGGTGTTTCCTGCAACTAACGCAGGCGCGATTTTCCAGATCGGAATGGCGACAGGAAAATTCCACGGCGTGACAAGTCCAACGACACCAATCGGCTGACGAATTGTATAGATAAACGTGTTGGGTAACTCTGATGGAATCGTCTCTCCATTCAATCGTCTTCCATGTCCGGCTGTAAACTCCATAATATTGAGCGCGCGTTGAATTTCTCCTTTTGCTTCGCGGAGAATTTTTCCTTCTTCTTTCGTCAATGCTGTAGCAACATCATCGAGTTGTTCCTGCATTAGATTCATTGCTTTGAACATTAACTTTCCTCGCACCGGCGCGGGAGTCGCTTTCCATTTCGGGAATGCTTCCTTCGCCGCCGCTATAGCCGCCTTCGCTTCTTCGCGAGTAGAAAGAGGAGTATTACAAAGTATTTCGTTCGTGTTTGCCGGATTGACATTCGGAACGGTTTTACCGCTTGTTGATTCAATCCATTTGCCGTTAATGTAGTTTTTTACAGTTTGCATTTCGTTTTCTTCTTTTCGTTTTAAAAAATAAAAGGTTCGGGATTCGCCTTTATTCTACGATTCCCGAACCTAATATTGGAAATTAAATTTATCTTATCAAAATCAATTTCTTGATGTTTGAAAATTGTCCTGCCTGAAGTTTGTAAAAATACATCCCGCTTGCAAGCGATGACGCATCAACGGTTGCTCTATATTTTCCAGCAGATTGTTCCTGATTGACAACGTTCAACACCTCTTCTCCTAACACATTATAGAGAGATAATTGAACGTGACTTGCGTACTTCAGGTCGTAATCAATTACTGTTGTAGGATTGAACGGATTGGGATAATTCTGTCCAAGAGAATATGAAGATGGTATTCCGGATTCACGCTCTGATACTCCGTTAACAGTAATATTAATTATCACTCCTGTTTCGCCGGGGTGAGCAGTTACACCGCTAACAAAATAATTGTTCGGTAAATTATTTGCATAAAGATTATAATTGTACAGTTTATTAGAAACTTCAAGCGAGAAGTTTCCCGTCGTTGAATCTGCCCATGTTGAAGTCCATGCTGAATCTTGAATACTACCGGAAATTTCAATCGGGAACCCCGGAGGATTTCCGTTAACAAGAACCTGTCCCTGAATGGAAGAATTAACTTTATAAACAATAAGAGTATAGTAAAGACTATCGTTGCTTTGAATTCCATTGATTGTTACACTTGCGGCTAAGTGCGTATGTGTAGGTTCGTTACTATTGAAGTTTGTTCCAAGTGTAAAATCATCGTTGGACAGATCACCTGAAGATAATCCAAATTCGAAATACCCTGATCCGTCGGTATTTACATTGGCATTAAAACTAGAATTATTTCTGTTCATCCATACATTATAATTTGTCAAAAAATTACCGTCATCATCCTTGACATATCCCACAATTTTTGCTGCGGCAGAACTAAATGAAAACGTATAGCCGTTAGGATTTCCAATCATATCGAATGAATATTCACTCGGAGAAATAACTGACCCGGGAAATGGATTATAGTTATCGGCTAATCTTAGCCGCCATGGATTTCCTGCAGTATCACCCTCCATTTCGATGGAAAAATTTCCGCTTGCATCTGAAATAGCTTCCCAGAATGGTTTATCATCGCCTTCGGTGCTTGGTTGGATTTGCATAAAGATATTCGCTGCGCTTTTGCCGGAAGGTGGAGTAACAGTTCCCGAGACTGTATGGGCAGGAGAGGACAAATGTGTTATTGTACCTTTAACACTTAATGAAGATCCACCTTGTGTTACTTGAAAGACATACTTTCCGGGAGCAATTCCGATACCGCTCGCTTGAGAAAAAGCAATAACGCCTTGTGTCGTATCGTTGTCGCCAGGACCATTATTTCCATTACTCACCCCGTCGGTTTGTGTAAAAGTAAAGCGATTTTTATCAATAGCGGTATCAATGCTATTGTTATCATTAACATCTAACCACAATTCAACTGTAGCAGTGGCGCCGTTTGGTGAAACATTATAGTGCCAACCTATTTCACTGCCAGTTACAAATGTAAAATTTGTGTCGGAGCCGCTGACAAAGAGATTTGTGACTTGTGCCTGCAGTGTGAATGCAAAGCAAAAACATAAGAACAATACCAGTAAGTATTTTTTCATACTACCGAACCTTTTAATAATGATTGATGAGTTATTTAGCTTATCACTTCCGGTTTTCGCTTGGAGTGATGATGTTACTACGTCAGTATCATAAATTTGACGTTTGATTACAAATATTATTTTTTTCCATACTTCAACAGAGAGCGTCAGCGAGACTTAACGCATCATCCAACGCCTTTACCCCCAAATCAATTTCTTCTTTACTGACAATCAAAGGCGGCGCAATCACGAAGTGACTCACCCATGCTTGTATAAACACACCGTTCTTCATCATCTCAGCAGCGACTTTATCAACAAGCAACGGAGTTCCGCTTACTTTATCTTTGTAAGTATTGAATGGCTCTTTCGTTGTTTGATTTTTGACAAGTTCTACCGCCCAGAACAGACCAATCCCGCGAACATCACCAACGGATTTATGTTTGGCTTTAAGTTCTTCCAATTTCATTTTCATGTACGCGCCCATTTCGTTCGCACGCTCAATGAGATTGAGTCGTTTGTATTCATGGATGGCGGCTACAGCGGGCGCTAATGTAAGTGGATGCGCTTCGTACGTATGACCGTGTGAAAAGTAATGGTCGTCGAAAAAGTCGGCAATCTTTTTTGTCGTTGCACAAAGTCCGAGTGGAATGTACGCGGCGGTGATTCCTTTTGCTGTCGTGAGAATATCCGGCTTCACGTTCCAATGGTCGAGAGCGAACCACGCTCCGGTTCTTCCCCACCCGGTCATCACTTCATCGGCGATGAGCAGTACATTATGTTTGTCGCAAATCTGTCGAAGCCGAGGCATGTACTCTTTCGGCGGAATGAGAATTCCGTTCGTCCCGACAATCGGTTCAATAAGAACTGCCGCAACGTCGCTTTCGTTTTCAATCATGTGTTCAATGTATTCAACACAAGCAATTTCACATTCGGGATAATGATGTTTGAGCGGACAACGGTAGCAATTCACCTCGGGGGCAAAAATCACCCCGGGAATTTTCCCTGCCGGTTCCATCGCCCAACGGCGCGGGTCGCTTGTTGCCGCAATCGAACCCATCGTCGAACCGTGATACGAACGGTAGCGGGCAATGATTTTTGTTTTGCCTGTGTACATTCTCGCAATCTTAAATGCCGCTTCGTTCGCCTCGGTTCCCGATGTTGCGAAGAAAAATTTCTCCAATCCTTCAGGAAGAACTTCCAGCAAGAGTTTCGTCAACTCAACGCGAACATCTGTTGCAAACCCGGGACCGATGAACGAAAGTTTCCTTGCTTGTTCTTCAATCGAGCGAATCATTGCCTGATTTTTGTAACCGAGATGCAAACACATTAACTGTCCGGAAAAATCGAGATAGCGTTTTCCGTTCGCATCAATAAAATAGCATCCTTCACCATCAACAACATGAAGCGGCTTCCATCCTTTCTGGAAACGCCATGTGCCGTAGGTGTATTTTGCAGTGAGTTCGGAAATTGAAAGATTTTGAAATTTATCGTTATCCATAAATCTGTGATGTTTTTAGTTCGTAGTTTGTGGTTTCAGTCTTTGGTTGTTGGAGTCTGACGTTTGCCGATATTATTTAGCTCAAGAAAACGGATGTACGAAGTAGTTCCTTTCATTAAGACAGTGTACTGTTCAACTAATTCCAAGGCAAGTTTATCGGATAGGAATTTCTTGCGAGCAGATTTTATTATCCCTCTTCGAGTCTCTTCCATCTCACCTTTGGCAATATTCAGAAATCGTACCTTTTCTTTCACTGTAGTTTTGTGATAATGTTCAGCAAGATTATCCGATACCGATGAGGACGAACGCCTGAGTTGGTCAACCGAGCGATAGAATTCATCTCTTGGAAATACTTTGGTTACTTCATAGACTTTCACTTCGAGGTCTTCCGCAAGTTTATAAATCCAAAGATTTTCTAACCCTGTTGCCATCTGAACATAACTATCAACAAGTAACTACAACTAATAACCAAAAACTAAAAACTTCGTCATTATCTTTCAACTGCGCTTATCGCCCCATATTCTTCCGGTCTTCTGTCGCGGAAGAATTGCCACGTCTCTCTCACTTCCTGAATCTCGTCAAGATTCAAATCGGCGACGACGAGAAAATCTTTATCACGCGGCGCTTCGGCGATGATTTTTCCTCGCGGCGTACAGAAATAACTTTGCCCGTAAAACTCGCCGATGTTCCACGGCGCTTCAAATCCGACGCGGTTAATTGCACCGACAAAATATCCGTTGGCGACTGCGTGCGCGGGTTGTTCAAGTTTCCATAAATATTCTGAGAGTCCGGCAACGGTTGCAGAAGGATTGAACACAATCTCCGCTCCGTTCAAACCGAGGATGCGTGCGCCTTCGGGAAAATGCCGGTCATAGCAAATATACACACCGATATCAGCGTACGCAGTCTTGAACACGGGGAATCCTAAATTGCCCGGCTTGAAATAAAACTTCTCCCAAAATCCCGGCTCAACTTGCGGGATGTGATGCTTTCGGTATTTTCCCAGATACTTTCCATCAGCATCAATCACCGCAGCGGTATTATAATAGACACCGGGGATTTCTTCCTCGTACATCGGGACGACAATTACCATGGAATATTTTTTTGCAACGTCTTGAAATAGTTTCACCGTTGGACCATCCGGCACTTTCTCGACGAGTGCGTACCATTTCTTTTTCTGCTCGGCGCAAAAGTAGGGACCGTAAAACAATTCCTGCATACACAACATTTGCACACCTTGTTTTGCCGCATCATCAATCATCTTGAGATGCTTCTCTATCATTGCTTGTTTGATGGTTTCAATCGGCTGCTCGGATGAGCCGGCTAACGTTACTTGAATCAATCCGCCGCGAACGGTTCTGGGCATAAATATTTCCTTTTATATTTTCTTTTTGAAATTTAATTGCAGGGTGAAATTACTGTATTTCCAGACAAGAATCAAATAAAATAATTTTTCCATTAAAGGTTTTTGACTATCTTTTGACGTAAATTCAATGCAAGCGATAAAATCGAAAAACTATGGACATTGTCAACTCGAAGAATAAAATACCAATTCGACTCACTGAAGAAAGATGGTTCCATATAATTGAGAACCATGATGACATCGCGGGCTACTATGATACCGTTCTAGAAACAATCGAAGACCCCGATTTTATTATCGAGGGATATCGCGATGCACTTATCGCACTAAAGACTATCAACAAAAAGAAAATGTTAGCTGCAGTTTATAAAGAATTATCATCGAAAGATGGTTTTGTTATCACTGCATATTTTACCAACAAACTACAACTGAACAAGGTAAATATATTATGGGCAAAGAAACAAAATTAATGAATGGAAATTTTTTCCATAAAAGAATGTTGCAAGAAGTTTTTGAGGTTACTCCACATCTGCTTCGATTACCACACGGAAGAATGTCGTTTGATTATGATAAAGAAGCCGATGTCTTGTACATCAGTTTCAAGCGACCACAGAAAGCAACAACTTCGGAGATGCTCAAAGAGGGTATCCTCATTCGTTACCGCGGAAAAGAAGTTGTAGGACTTACAGTTTTGGATGCATCAAAGAGGTAATATTAATAATATGATTCTCAAATAACTCGCATTACTATTGAAAACAAGGCATGGACAAATTCATAATTCACGGCGGAAACAAACTTCAAGGAACTGTCACTATCGGCGGGGCGAAGAATGCCGCGCTTGCGCTTATTCCCGCAACACTTCTTGCAAGCGGGAAATATTCGTTTACCAACGTGCCGGAACTTCGTGATATTTCCACGATGGCGAGACTTCTTCAAACAATGGGAGTGGAACTGAAAAAGAAAGGAACGACACTCAGCATCAACACATTTCGTGTGAATACCTTCGAAGCGCCGTATGAACATGTGAAGAAGATGCGTGCATCCATCTATGTTCTCGGGCCGCTCCTTGCACGATACGGATACGCAAAAGTTTCTCTTCCCGGCGGTTGCGCGTGGGGACCTCGTCCGGTCAATCTCCACATTGAAGGAATGAAAAAACTTGGTGCCGATGTTCAGCTCGACCAAGGATATATCATCGCAAAAGCAAAACGATTGAAAGCCACGAAGATTGTGTTCGATGTATCGAGTGTCGGCGCAACCGGCAATGTGATGATGGCGGCGGTGCTTGCAAAAGGAACAACCATCATTGAAAACGCGGCAATGGAACCGGAGATAATCGCGCTTGCAGACTTTCTTGTAAAAACCGGAGCGAAGATTCATGGCATCGGGACAACACGATTAGAAATCGAAGGTGTTGACGCTCTGCATCCGTGTGATGAAGCGATGATTCCCGACCGCATCGAAGCGGGAACGTTTCTCGTCGCGTGCGCGCTCACCGGCGGCAACATTAAACTTGAGCAATGCAGTCCGTTGCATCTCGAATCGGTCGTTGCAAAACTTCAGGAGGCGGGTTCACAAATTCAAACCGGAACCGACTGGATAAAAATCAAATCACCGAAAATAATCAAAGCAATTGATGTAACAACGGCTGTTTATCCCGGCTTCCCGACCGATATGCAGGCACAATGGATCTCGCTCATGGCTCTCGCGAAGGGTACTTCAGTCATCACCGATACAATTTATTTCGACCGGTTCAAGCACGTTCCTGAATTAATCCGTCTCGGTGCGAACATTGAAATCAGCAAAAACGCTGCAATAGTAAAAGGTGTGAAGCAACTGACCGGAGCGAAAGTCATGTCCACTGATTTGCGCGCTTCTGCAAGTTTGGTGCTGGCAGGATTAGCCGCACAAGGAACAACTGAAGTTCTCCGCGTTTATCATCTCGACCGCGGCTACGAATCGCTCGAAAAGAAACTCCGTGTTTTGGGCGCAAACATCAAACGCGCAACCGGTTCTGAATACTGATTCATTGAACTCTTCGCGAACTTTGCGCCTCCTCCGCGAACTCTGCGGTTAAAAAAATCCGACCAATAGTATGCTAATGAAATTCAAACAAAACCTCTCTCTCATCTTCATGGTTTTGTTTTCTGTCGGGTTGATTCAACTCCCACTCTTCAACTATCTCGGCTACGAATTCTCCGCCGCAGTTGCGTTCGTCATCCCTTTTCTTGCCGGACCGATGACGATAAACATATTCCGTCAATACAATGCCGGTCAAGAATTTTCAGCAACCGACATTTTCCGTAACACACTCAAAGAATCACTAAATAAAACTTCCGTTCTACTTGCAATTCCATTCGTCGTTGCAACGCTGAACATAGTTCTTGTAAAAAACTGTTCGTACTCAGAAGGCATCATCTTCTATCTGTTGATTCCGGTCATTACAGCGTTCTGGTCAATTTCACTTGCATTATTGTGCGCCGTTCTCTTCCATCGGGCAATTCTTTTTTACTTTTGCATTGTGACTTTTGCATTGTTGCATCCCCTGTATCTCGGTTACTTCACTCCCGCAATTTATTCTTACAATTTCATTTACGGCTACTTCCCCGGCTTCTCGTACGATGAAGTGCTGACGATAACGCCAACGCTTGTTCTTTTTCGTCTCGTCACAGTTTTTAGTTTGTTGGTTTTCGGTTTTGGTTCGTGGTTGATAGTTTCGTCATCAACGCTCGGTTCAACATTCAAAGAAAAAATACAAAATGCAGCCCGTGCTTTTCGATGGGATTTCAAGTACATCCCATTCCTCCTTTTGTTACTCGTTCTTTTCATCGCTTGGATTTTCCGCTTCGCAATAGGATTTGAGTCAAGCGTATTTTCCATCCAACGAACATTGACAGAAACATATCAAACAGAACACTTCATCATTCACTACGCGCCGGGAATGTTTACTCGGCAGGAACGGGAATTTGTCGGACTTGAGCACGAATTCCGATTGTATCAGGATAAAGAAGCATTGAACATGAAGTTTAACGGAATCATTACTTCATACATTTATCCCGATGCAGAAACAAAACGTAAGTTTATCGGAACAGGAACAACAAACATCTCCAAACCATGGCGGAAGGAAATTCATCTCAACAAAGATTCATGGCAAGAAGTGTTGAAGCACGAACTCGTTCACGTCCTCGCTGGAGAGTTCGGATTGCCAATCATCAAAGCACACTATAATATTGGATTGACGGAAGGACTTGCCACCGCGATTGACGACGATTGGGGAAACAGAACATTGCACGAGTACGCGGCGGCAATCAAGAAGTTTGAAATTGCTTCTCACCCGGAAAAATTAATTTCGCCTGAAGGTTTCATGTCTCAGGCATCGAGTCTCAGTTACGTGCTGATGGGTTCGTTCTGCAAATTTGTAATTGATGAATACGGGATTGAAAATTTCAAACAACTCTATGGCGGCAGTTCGGTTCAATCGGTGTACAAGAAGGAATACGCTGAGTTAATTCAGGAATGGCAATTAACGATTGACCGCGTCGCCGTTCCCGATGCGTGGAAAAATCATGTCGAATATTTCTTTCGCCGACAATCAATCTTCGCAAAAGAGTGTGCAAGAGTAATTGCTCGAATCAATGAAGAAGGCTTCCGTTCTCTCATCAACAGACAACATGTTCAAGCAAAGGAGTTTTTTCAATTATCGCTCGAGCAGAGTTGGAATACGCAGGCATTCATGGGACTTATCTCCACTGAATACGCCACATCGAACCATGCCAAAGTAATTCAATTGATGAAAGAACTAATTCAAGATTCATCACGCAAATCTCCTGTGGCGGGAGTTCTTTCGACGTACGGAAATTCTCTCTGGCAAACAGGCGATACTGCGACTGCAAGAATCGTCTTCACCAAGATTCTCGAATACGATTTGTCTGACCGGACGAACGAGTCGGCACTTCTCCGGATTGAAGCATTGAACGATACCTCCTTAGCAAACTACCTTCGACCATATTTTACAAGTCCCGCTTCTGGGGAATTGTCAATGGTGTTTATTGATTCTGCGCTTTTAAAATTTTCAAGTCCTTTGTTGAAATACCTGAAAGCAAAAATTTCTTTCCGCTTACAAAAGTACGATGAAGTTATTCAACTACTAATTCATCCGCTTACGGCGGACATGCCTATCACCTACAACCTATCACCTGATTTAGCATCACCGAGACTTCGGTTACTCGGCGAATCATATTTCCGGTTAAAAGATTATCAACAAGCAAAAAAATATTTTGCCGATGAATTGTTGCTTGTTCAAAACGAAGCGGGAAGAAAACGAGTTGAAGATTGGATGAAACGGTGCGAGTGGTTTAGTCATCACTTAGAGTCATTGTTGTTTAGATAGACAATTGCATCTTTCTTTCCTATTCATTACTTTATTCACAGTAAAACATTCTCAAGGAAAATTGTATGGATAACGTAACCGTCAACAATCATATCGAAACAACTCCTGGAATTTGTGGTGGAAAACCGCGTATTGCCGGACATCGCATTACAGTTGAAAACATTGTTATTTGGCATGACCGGCTTAGGATGACAGCCGATGAAATCGCTGACGACTATAACATTTCTCTTTCAGATATTTATGCGGCGATGGCGTACTATTATGACCATAAGCCTGAAATTGATGCAAGTATGGCGCGGGGTGAGGCATTGTTGCGAGAGATGAAAAGAACAAATCCATCAAAACTTGCTCAGATTGTTCATGAGCTTGAAGATTAAATTTTATCTGGATGAAAATCTCGCTACCGCAATTGCAAAAGGTTTGCGGAGAAGGAACATTGAAGTTCTTACTGCAGGTGATGCCGGAATGTTGCAACGAACCGATGATGAACAATTAGCGTACGCTACGCAAATTGGAAGTACGCTTGTAACCCAAGACCAAGATTTTATGGTTCTCCATAAAAGTGCTCCACGCCATGAAGGCATTGTTTATATCACACGCCCTCACACTATCGGAGAAATAATAGAAGGACTCCATTTAATTGCTGAGGCGTTAAGTCCGGACGATATGAAAAACCACATTGAGTTTTTGTAATTTTACTCTTGTTCCCACGTTTACTAACTCTACGAGTTATAAACAGATGTCATGACACCGACATCATTCTTAAACTATCCTTTGCTATCATTTATTCTGTTTATCTCATTGATTGTCAGTTACTCAAGGTATTACAAACGCTGTGCGTCGGACTGTACATTTCCATGCTTGATAATTTTTCAGAGATTGGGAACAAGATGATAGTTGCTCGGTGAATCATATTTCCGGTTGAAGGATTATCAGCACTCTGACAATATTTTTCTGATACACTTGCATTGACTACTAATGAAGTGGGAAGGCTGTGGGTTAGGAATTGGATAAAACGGAGTGTTTGGTTTGGCATTCACAATGAGTGAAGTATCACCCTTGAAACAGGAATCTTTATGACGGTTGTTCTTAATTCTACAAATGTTGAAACGTTGAATCTGGTTAGAGAATATATTTTTATTAGATTAGAGCGAATATCATTACAAACAACATTCACTATTCAATGTCCATCTTAGGTATCCATCATATCACCGCCATCTGCTCGAATGCGCAAAGAACTGTAAATTTTTACACGAACGTTCTTGGTCTGCGGTTCGTGAAGCGGACTGTTAATTTCGATGACCCGGGTTCGTATCATTTGTATTTCGGCGATGATGACGCTTTGCCCGGAACATTGCTCACATTTTTCGAGTGGTCGCATCTGCCGAAAGGGAATTGGGGAATCGGGACGACACATCATCTCGCGTTATGTGTCGGGTCGCGAGAAGCACAATTGAAATGGAAACGATGGTTGATTGAACATGGAGTTGCGGTCTCGGGTCCGTACGACCGAACATATTTTCAATCTATTTACTTCAACGACCCGGACGGATTAATTTTGGAAATTGCAACTCGCTCTCCGGGGTTTACGGTTGATGAATCTGCCGGTGAATTGGGAACGCATCAAATCACTCCGCCTGTGGAGCGAACGAGAGCCGGACGAAATGAAGAGAAGATTTTCCAGACGACATGGGACGAACCCGTCCATGAACTCACGAACGATATGAAACTTGCAGGCATTCACCACATTACCGCCATCGCATCGAACATTGAAACAACGACACAATTTTATACCGAAACACTCGGAATGCGTTTGGTGAAACGAACGGTAAACTACGACGACACGACCGCGCCTCATTTTTATTACGGAGTAGGTGACGGGGCGCCGGGAACAATCATCACGTATTTCGGATATGCGCCGGAGAAAATGCGTTATGGAAAACTTGGAACGGGAATGACGCATCACTTCGCGTTCGCCGTCGAGAATGAAGAAGAACAACTTCTCTGGCGAATCAGATTACTGAAAGCAGGGCTACATGTTTCGCCCGTTATGAATCGTGTCTATTTCAAATCTATTTATTTTTCCGACCCGGACGGGCATATTCTTGAAATCGCAACACTGAAACCGGGATTCCTGGTTGATGAAAGCAAAGAAGAACTCGGTAAAAATCTAAAACTTCCTCCGTGGTTTGAACCGCGCCGGAAGGAGATTGAAGAAAATATCACTCCTCTTGTTGTATGAACCGTAATCCGCTCTTTATTACTTGTTATTCAAAAGTCATTTTTTTGACTCAAGACCAATTTTGAATCCCTGCGCACCGTCCCGTAAGCGTGACTTCGGCAGGCGGGCGAAATCACAAAAACGAAATCCGAAATGAAAGCACTTCAATCATCACTTGTTCACATCATTCAAGAACCGCGCAAACCGGTCGATACTAAATTTCCAACACTTATCATGCTTCATGGCAGAGGAGCGGATGAATATGATTTGTTCGGACTCGCAGACTATCTTGATGAACGGTTTTTGGTCATCAGCGCACGAGCGCCGTATCCGTTTCAATACGGAGGAGGATTTACGTGGTACGATATTCTCGAAGTAGGACGACCGGAACCGAAGATGTTTGTAGAAAGTTACAAGCGGCTCACTCAATTCGTTGCTGATTGTAAAAAGCATTATCCTGTTGATGAATCAAACTTGTTCCTTCTCGGTTTCAGCATGGGAACGATGATGTCCTACTCGCTTGCGTTGACTCGTCCGCACGAAATTGCCGGAGTGATTGCCAACAGCGGTTACATCCCGGAAGAAACCGAACTGACTTTTCAGTGGAACAACCTGAGCGGAACTTCTTTCTTCGTTGCACATGGAACACACGACCCGATTATTCCCGTTTCGATGGGACAACGTGCAAGATTATTATTCGAACAAGCAAACGCGGATTTGACATACAAAGAATATCCAATGATGCATCAAATCAGCGAGGAGAGTTTAAACGACATGGCGCGCTGGCTTACTTCAAAGGTAAAGAGTCCAACACATGGTTGAACACCCTTATCATTTCAGTGGAAGTACATACTACCTCTTGTCTGAGAAACTGACATCGGGATATTGTACCCCGACAACACTCTTAGTGTATCTCTTCCTTTTCTAATTCTTCAAAATACTTCCGAATCAAATTCTCGTAGTCCTTCGAGTATTTTCCTTCCAGCACTTTCAGAAGTTCTTCGCGCAGTTTATTTTTTCCTTCCTGCGTGGTGAAGTCAATGTCAGTCGGGCTTTGCCGTTGTTGATTTTTTCCCGCTTCCGAGCGGCGACGTTTCTCAAAATCTTTTTCCCGCATTGAACGTTGTGAATCAAGCAAACGGGAGAGAATGCGTTCTTGCTTTTGCAGTGTTGCCGGATTGACATCCCCCTGTTCAAGGTCGGTTTGCACTTCCTGCATCTCCTGTGCAACGCGGTCTAAATCACCAAGCAGTTTGCTGAACTCACCCGCGTTCTTCGCTTCCTGTGCAAGTTGTTCCAGCGATTTTCTCAGCGCGGCTTGTTGTCCGCCGAGTCGCTGATACTCTGCCGCCTGTTCGCCCGATATTCCACCCTGTCCCTGCGAACCGGCTGCCTGCTGTGTCTCCTGATTGAGTCCGCTTTGTCCTCCCGCCATTTGTCCGAGTTGACTCATCAATCCCGCCATTCCCATGCCGCCTCCGCCCTTACCCCCCTTCATCATTCCGTTAAGTGTATTTTGCATCATCATTGCGGCGCGGTTGAGTGCGCCCATTCCTTCGCCCTGCTTTTGTCCTGCGCCTCCGGGATTTCGGTTTTCCATTTGCCCCATCGCATCATTCATTTGTTTCATTGCGTTGCCAAGTTCTTTTCCCATCTCCGGGCTGACTGCGAATGTTTTCTTCCCCAACTCACCCATAGCGTTGGCAACGTTGTTAAGGTCTTGCATGATGTCGCTTTGCTGTTGCGTGTTCTCGCGGAACCGTTGTGAATTCGGGTCGAGTCCCTGCGTCTGATTCTTTAATTCCTCCTGACGCTTCGAAAGTTCGACGACATTATCCAACTGCTTTTTCAACTCGTTCACGATTTGTTGTTGTTGTTTACTCTGAAGCGAGTTCTGCACCTGCTTCATCTGCTCATGAAATTCCTTCATGTCCTCCTCTGCCTGTTCCTGACTTTCCTGTGAGCCCTCCATATCGCCCGACTGCATTTGTTGAGAAGACTTCTGCATTTTCGAGGGTGTGTTCTTCTGTTGCATGTTCTGCTCTGCTTTTTTCATTTCGTTGAGCGGCATCTCTTTCGGAAACTCTTCCATCTTCTTCGTCAGGTCGGAGGCTTCTTTCTGCAAATCCTCCGCTTGCTTTTTCATGTCCTGCTGTTTCTGTGCAAGTTCGTTTTGCTTTTGCTTGTCACCCTGTTTTGTTTGTGATGTTTGCTGTTGCAGTTGTTCCTGTTGTTTCAGCATTTCCTGAGTGCGCTTCACAAGTTCATCAATCTTTTGTTCGATGTGGACTCGCTTCAGCAGTTCAATCATTCGCTCCAATGCTTTCCGGAACGCGTCTTCATTTGCTTTGAGTTGGTCCATTGCCTGCTTCTGTTGCTCCTCGTTCAACTGCTGACCCTTCATCTTCTCCTGAAGTTTCTTCAACGCTTCCATCAGTTCGGGTGAGCGAAGTTGGTCTAACAATTTCTGCATCTCGGAATATTTTTCAAGCGTCTTCTCCGAAAGCAATTTGTTCTCTTCCATCTTGTTCACCATCTCATTCATTTTTTGAGATGTCTCTTCCATCTTCTGCTTCATCGCCTCATACCGCTTCACCATCTCGTCTGCTTTTTTCTGCATCTGCCAATCGTTCTTGTTCGGCTTTTTCATTTCGCGTTGCAGTTGTTCGATATCTTTCGATAACTGCTCGGTTTCCTTCGCGACGCTCTGCATGGATTCAAACGACTGCTGATGACTTTCTGAAACATCGCTGAAGACTTCTTCGAGTGACGGGAAGCGAATCAAATACAATTCACTCCTTCCCGATTTCGGTCCGCTGATGTTATCATTATCAAACACTTCGACATAGTACGCGACGACATCTTCCGGCACGAGATTGAGTTGCGAGAGATTCCATTGATACGGAACTTCCGATGCGGTTTGATGCGGGCGCGTCAACGGCAAATCAATAAAAGAAAATTCTTCCGGCGGTTGTTCGTATTTCGAGTGCGCCAATTTGTGTGCAAGCCGGAGCCGTGAAAATCCGAAATCATCTTTGATGTTGATGAAAAGATTGAGCGACATACTTTCGTTCAGGTCAGTATTTTTTCCCGGTTGAATGATTTCGACTGTCGGATATTCATCGGGGATGGTCCGAATCGTGTATTCAATCGGGTCACTGTTGTGCAAGCCGCTGTTATCGGTCAGCAGAATATGGTACGAGCGATTTTGCTTGACGATGAAATGCCCGGTTGCTTCTTTTTCCTGAACCGAAAGTGCAAGCGTTGTCGAATCATGAAACATGAGTGTTGCCGATTCAACTTCTTTGCTTGTGAGAAGTTTGAGGTCAACATTTGTTCCGGGATAGACGCTGAGGTCGCCCGTGTTTTCATCAAGCACGTTGGGTGGAATGCGCGTGTAGGCAGGCGGCGTTACGGTGAACTGAAACGTGCGAATGAGCGGACGGTCAAGCACGGAAATTTTAAATTTCTCACTTGCCACTTCATCCGCACTTGCAAAATACTCGGTCGAGGTTTTGATGCTCTTCAATTCTGTTTGAAATGTTCCATCACTTCCGATGTTCAGCGTTTGCTTATCGAAGTCGGTTTGCCCTTCCCCTTTTGTGAGGAGTTCGATTGATTTCACCGGTTTTCCGCTCGTGCGAATCGTAACGGGAACATTCTCGCCCCGCACGACTTCAAGATTTCCCGGCTCAATAATAAATTGAATCGGGAGCGACGCGGCGAATGAAGTATTGAAATGCGAAAGCCGGTAGAACGAATCAAGAAACCCCGAAGGCGAAACAACGAACACGAGCATGAAAAGCGCAACGCCATAGATGGCAACCTTCCTGATTTTCCGGACGCGTGCATCGCTCACCGCCTCGCGAAAATCGAGCGATTGAATTGCCGTGTATAAATCGTTGAACGAAGCATCAATCAAACTGAGAGAATAATACTGCTCAAGACCGCTTCTGCGTTCATACATTTGAAGCGCATCAATCAACCGGTCGTGGATGTGCGGAAAATGTTTTCCAACTTTAATTGCCGTCGCATGATTCTCTTCCGATTTCAACACGCCAAGCAGCCGGAGAATGGAAGGCGCGACAAACAACCCGACTGCGCCGAGAACAAGCAACGAGAAAATAGAAACAAGAATAGTTCTGCCTGTTGTCTCGAATGAAAACAGTTGTTCAAGAACAACGACGGAGAGAAATGACGACAGAAATATCAACAGTGTAACAAGCGTTCCGTAAAACAACGCGAGCCGATGTTCCTTCATCCGCACGCCGGAAAGACGTTGAAGTATTTCGTTGTAGAAATTTGATTGATGGTTCATATGATTTCTTATGCAGACTTTGCAAACTTTGACAAACGACTATCTAATGTTCGTACTGCTTCCTGAATTGAGTCCACTTCTTTTTCTTCAAAAAAATGTTCGCCGCATTGACTACACACCCATGCAGGAAGAGTATCCAAAATCAGGTGATACCCGTTTCGGTCAACATGATAAGGCGCCGTTTTCTTTTTCAATGTTCCATTGCAGTGAATACATTTCATAAATAATTAATCCGAAATTGGCAATTCGCAATCCGAAATCAAAGTCAATGTGTCAACGCCCAAACGACAATATTTGTTCCGAACCGAAGCGCTTCTTCCCGTTTCTCCGGAGTTGTACCGTGAACTTCCGGTGGATTCCAGCCGTCGCTTGGATTTGATTCATACGTATAATAGAGGACGAGCCGTTCGTTATGGAACAGCCCGAATCCCTGTGGCGGTTTGCCATCATGCTCGTGTGTCTTCGGCGGACCGTTGGGGAAATCGAACTGCGCATGATACAACCCGAAGGAAAACGGTAACTCGGTTAACTCTTGTTCGGGAAAGACTTTTTTGATTTCCCGGCGGAACGCTTTGTCTAATTCATAGTCATCGTCCACGTACATGAAGCCGCCCCGCTCGAGATATGTTCGCACGCGTTGCGCTTCAATATCGGAGAACGTGATGTTTCCATGCCCGGTAACGAAGATAAACGGGTACGTAAAAAACTTATCGCTCATAATTTCGACGAACTCATATTTCGGGTCAACATCAATGTTTGTGTGTGTGCGGACGTAGTTGAGGAGTTCCACTTCCTCCTGCGGGTCGTTGTACCAATCGCCGCCGCCATTGAACTTGAGTCGTGCGATTTTGAACGAACTGTTGACCACACCCTGTGCAAGCGCATCAACCGAGCATATTAGGGAAATCAGAAGAATGAGAAGCGTTTTGTGTTTCATAACTCTCCTAAAGTATGAAATGGAGGACGAAGAAACAAACGAGATAATCTCGGTTTTCAGTTCGCTTTTGATTGACTGTTCTTTTCGAGTTTTTGTGTGTTTCGGGATTGGTCATCGTTCATTTGTTCAAAATTTTGTATGTTTGAATCGTCATGACTGAACCACTTACCATCACACACACCGTTTCCATTCCGTCTTCGGAGTTGACGTTTCGTTTTGCACGAAGTGGCGGACGAGGCGGGCAGAACGTCAACAAAGTCGAAACGAAAGTGGAGTTGCTGTTTGATGTTCTCCAATCGCCAAATCTCTCTGATGAAGAACGGCAGAGAGTTCTTCATCGTCTCGAATCCCGAATTGATTCTGAAGGAGTGCTTCACGTCGTCTCACAGGAACATCGAACGCAAAACAAAAACAGGGAAGAAGCGACGAAGAAGTTTGTTCAACTGATGAAACACGCACTCGCGAAAAGAAAGAAGCGTATCAAAACAAAACCCTCGGCAGAAGCGAAAGAGAAACGGCTTGAGGAAAAAAAGAAGAGAAGTACTATTAAAAAACTAAGAAAGGGGAAGCGTGAAGATGATTAATTACGACAATTATTTTTACAGAACTATTGTAATACCCAATCATCGGGATTAACATGGAGTAGTAAGTTCCTGCTTCCGTGAATAACTGCAACAATACAACATACATCTTCTCTAGTCTGATAGATGATTCGGTATGCGCCGTAAATAATTTCTCTGATATTGTTGTCAGAAAATTCAGGGACAATGCGACCGGATAATGGAAATTGTTTTAGTCTCCGTGGTGCCTGTACTATTCGAGTCCCGACCCGTTCTGCATAGAATTGAGAATCATTGGAAATGTACTCAATAATCTGTTGAACATCGGCTAACGCCGGGGTTGTCCAAACGACCCGAGCCATTCACTGACTTTTTTCTCTGCTTCTTCCTGTGTGAAGAGAGGTTCATTATCAATTGCCTTGATACCTGCTTCAACTTTTTCCCGGACATAGAGATGATATTGAATATCTTCCATCGAACAATCATCAGGAAGCGAGCGAATAATATTCATCGCTTGATTTTTAGGTGTTGTTTGAGTATCCATATCAGTTTTTCTAAACCATTATATCTAATCCTGTAAAAAAATCAAAATTGTTTTTCTGAAAATCGGATTCATTGTGCAAAATCCGTATTTTCAACCCGACCTTTGCTGCCCTGAAATTTCTTGGCGGCAAGGGATTACTGTTTTTATTTACGATTGAATCATTGACGATTTGAACTTGTAGATGATTCAATGTTTCAATCGTACATCGTCAATCCGATTATTATGAAAGATTTGAAAACCATTAGACAGCAGGTTCTTTCCTCCGAGCCGTTTGTCAAACTGAAGCACGAGTTGCAATCGTTTTCCGCGGGGACACAATTACAATTGAGAAATGTTTCCGGCTCTCTCCTTGCGTTTGTGGCGGCGACGGTTTTCGAACAATGCAAAGCGCAAGTAGTTCTCATCGCATCGGACGAGGAGAAAGCAGAGAAGTTGCGCGATGATTGTGCGACGTTGCTTGGTGAAACACAAGTCAGTCTCTTCGGATTTCATCCTGCCCACGCGGCGACTCTTCTCGATATGAGTTCGCCCATCGCACAAATTGAAACGCTCAAAAAACTTTCCGCCGGAAACACACTCATCGTTGTTGCCTCGCCGCACTCGATTGTTCAGCCTGTTCCGCCGCCGGAAAAATTCCAACAACAAACTATCGAACTAAGTGTCGGGCAGGAATACAATTTTCAACAACTCATCGAACAACTGTTGCAACTTGGTTTCGAGAAAAAAGATTTTGTCGAACACTATGGCGACATTGCCGTGCGTGGCGGAATCCTCGATGTCTTCTCGTTCGTCGGTGAAAATCCTGTTCGCTTCGAGTTTTGGGGAAACACGATTGAATCTATCCGCGAGTTTGATGTTCTTTCTCAACGCTCCATCCGCAAGTTAGATTCGGCAAGCGTTGTTCCATCGTTCATCTCGCAAAACAGCGATTCTGATGAACAATCTCAACAAATTTCCTCCGCTTCCCTGTTCGATTATCTTGAAGAAAACGCTGTCATCATTCTCGACGAACCGGCGTTCATCGAAAAAGAAATCGAAGAACTGTTCAAAGAAGGCGCAGTAAATCTTTTTTCATATACAGATGTTCTTTCATTCGCACAACAATTCTCAAAAATTGAAAGTACCACTTTTCAATCATCAATCCTGAATCCGAAATCCGAAATCGAATTTCATTCGACATCTCAGCCCTCTCTCAACGGCAGCATCAATCTCCTCGTTGATTCCATCAACCGACTAACAAACGATGGCTACAACGTCTATCTTACATGCGACACAAAGAACGAAGCAGAACGACTCAGTGAACTTTTAGAGGAAGAGATTACAAAACCTGAAGAGGTTACGGGTCACGGGTTACAGGTACCACGCGCACGGCTTGAAACAGAAAACAGGAAACAGGAAACTGTAAACAGTAAACCCGAAACCCCAAACCCCAAACCCGTAACCTATCACATAGTAGCAGAGACTCTTCACTCCGGCTTCATCTTCCCTCCGGCGAAGATTGCGGTGTTCACAGAGCATGAAATTTTCGGACGATTGAAACGTCGCGGAGCGGGTAAACGAAAACGCTTCAAAGGATTTTCTCAGAAAGAATTACAGCAACTGCGGCGCGGCGACTATGTTACTCATGTTGACCGCGGCATCGGGCAATTTATCGGCTTGAACAAAATCAAAGTTGCGGGAGTTGAGCAGGAAGTGATGAAATTGATGTACGATGAAGGCGGAGTCATGTACGTCAATCTTGCTTCGCTGATGCGTGTTCAGAAGTATGCATCGAAGGAAGGATTCGTTCCGAAACTTAACAAACTCGGTTCGGGCGATTGGGAACGCGTGACCGGCAGAGCGAAGAAACGCATCAAGGATATTGCGCGTGATTTAATCAAACTCTACGCAAAGAGAAAACTCGAACAGGGATATTCGTTCGCTTCCGACTCGCATTGGCAGAAGGAACTCGAAGCATCGTTCATGTATGAAGACACACCCGACCAAGCGCGCACAACACTCGAAGTGAAACGCGACATGGAAGACACTGCGCCGATGGACCGGCTTGTTTGCGGCGATGTCGGCTTCGGGAAAACGGAAGTTGCTGTGCGTGCCGCATTCAAAGCTGTGAGCGACGGGAAGCAAGTTGCCGTTCTTGTTCCCACAACCATTCTCGCCATGCAACATTACAACACATTCATGGACCGGCTTTCAAAATACACCGTGCGTGTCGAGCATCTGAACAGATTCCGAACGACGAGAGAACAAAAGGCAATCGTTGAAGGAATGAAAAGCGGAACGGTTGATGTCATCATCGGAACGCATCGGTTGCTCTCGAAAGATATCGGCTTCAAAGATTTGGGCTTGCTTATTATTGATGAAGAGCATCGCTTCGGTGTTTCGGCGAAGGAACGGTTGCGGCAATTTCGCGCCGCGGTGGATACGCTTTCAATGACTGCAACGCCGATTCCCCGCACGTTGCAGTTTTCCCTTCTCGGTGCGCGTGACCTTTCAATCATTGCAACGCCGCCGCGTAATCGTCTTCCGATTCAAACGGAAATGGTCCCGTTCGGAGCGGATGGAAAACAAACGCATTGGAATGTTGCGCGTGAAGCAATCATACATGAATTGTATCGCGGCGGGCAGGTTTATTTTGTTCACGACCGCGTAGAAAATATTGATGCGATTGCCGACCAACTCCGGTCGAAAATTCCTGAGGCGAAAGTTCATGTCGCGCACGGACAGATGGAAGGACATGAACTCGAGAAAACAATGCTCGATTTTCTTGAGAAAAAATATGACGTGCTGGTCTGTACAAAAATCATCGAGTCGGGATTGGATATTCCGAGCGTGAACACGATTATCATCAATCGTGCAGATAGATTTGGCATGGCGGAGTTGCATCAATTGCGCGGGCGTGTTGGTCGCTCGAATGTGCAGGCGTACGCGTATCTCTTCACGCCGCCGTTGAGCGTTGTACCGAAATCCACCTTGCGGAGATTACAGGCAATTGAGGAATTTAATGAACTCGGTTCCGGCTTCAATCTTTCGATGCGTGATTTGGAAATCCGCGGCGCGGGCAATCTGCTCGGCGCGGAACAATCCGGTTTTGTCGCCGATATGGGTTTCGAGATGTACGAACAAATTCTCCGCGAAGCGGTTGAAGAACTCAAGCAGGAAGAATTCAAAGAATTATTCAAAGACCAAACACCCACATCTCAAATCACATATCCCACATCTATCGAATCAGTTGTGGACATTGACGTTGACGCCTTCATCCCCGATTTCTACATTGAATCCGACACTGAGCGGCTTGATATCTATCGCCGTCTCTCCAAGATGTTGAATGAACAGGAGTTAAACGAAATGCGAAATGAACTTCAGGACAGATTCGGAGAATATCCCGAAGAGGTCGAACATTTGCTTCTCACCGTACTCTTACGATTGCTTGCAACGCAGGCACGATTTCAAAAACTCGAAGTGAAAGGAAATATTCTTTCGCTCACACTTCCTCCTGAAACTGACACAGAGTTTTATGGAAACCTGAACGAGACCGTTTCTCCGTTTCAAAAATTGATTGCATACATTTCACAGCAGCCGAAAGGGGCGGCAACATTGGAACAACAAGCGAAAGAACTGAAAGTCGTTGTACGATTGAAAGAACAGGCAACGCAACAGGCGCGGGTTGAGGCGGCGGTGGAGAAGACAAGGGAAATCGTTGTAAACCTATCTCTTGCTACAGATGTGCTTGGCAAGTAAACCAATTTTTTGACTTTCATCAAATGCTTTGCTATTTTGACTCCGCATGGCAAAGTTCTCAGTAGAAGAAATTCAGCATCAGTTCGAGTTTGCAAGCGAGTTCAACGACATCTTTGATGCGTTTGAACAAGCATTGGAATTGCGGCTCGACGACCTCGAACTATACAAAAAACTGTTCTGGAACAAATCGCTCTCGGCAGATGAAGTGGCGTTGTTCGGTGAACAGTTGGTGAAGCAATTTCCCGCACTCGGATTCGATGCGTTCATGTGGCTTGCGGAAATGTGTGCGCTCACTCGTGCATCGGAAGATAATTTTGAAAGCGCAATGAACTATTTTCAAAAAGCCGCAACGGTTCGTCCGGATGCGCTTGAGCCATACGTCAAAGCCGTGCTCTGCTACGACCCCGATGTAAAAATCCCTCCGGCAAAAAATCTTATCGAGTTTGTCAAAACCGGAATTCCGCACGTCTCTGACCCGCGAATGTTATATCAACGTCTTGCATATTTGTATGACCAACTCGGCAACGACGAGATGACGCAATATTACCGGCGGCTTGGCGGGGAAAGTTCCGGGCAGTAACTCTGCATGAAATCATATAAAGGCTATGTGTATGTTCTGAGCGCGACGCTCTTCTGGGGAGTCTCCGCGACTGTTGCGAAGTTTTTGTTCAACCAACAAACAAGCGCGCTCGTGCTGGTGCAACTCCGCATGACGATATCCTGTCTTCTTCTCGTTTCGTTTTTCGTGATGTTCAAGCGGGAGTATCTTCGTCTCAAACGTGCGGACGTTTGGAAGTTTATTATGCTCGGAGTGTTCGGAAGCGCGGCATGTAACTTCACTTACTATTATACTATCAAAGAAACCAATGTGGCGACTGCAATTCTCTTGCAATATCTCGCGCCGTTGCTTGTGCTTGCGTACGCGGCATTTTCAAAAGAGGAAAAACTGAGTGTCGGGAAGGTTATTGCCGGAATTATCTCTCTTGCAGGATGCTTTCTCGCTGTCGGCGGAGAAAACTTTTCACTTTCCTCCATTAGTAACATCGGTTTATTCACCGGATTTCTTTCCGCCGGAACGTGGGCATTTTCCAATCTTGCGATGCGACGGTTAATGCATTCGTACAACGCGTGGACAGTTCTTATTTACTCGTTTGTGTTTGCTTCGCTCTTCTGGTTCTTCGTCAATTCTCCGCTCGAACTCATCGAAGCAAATTACTCTGCCGACACATGGTTGATGTTTTCCGGCTTTGCCATCATTTCGATTCTGATTCCGCATTCGTTTTATTATAACGGCATCAAGCACCTGACAGCGGCGAGAGCAATCATTACGGCATCGTTCGAACCGATTGTTGCCATCGGTTCCGCCTTTATTTTCTTGCAGGAGCAGTTGACCCTTGTGCAAGTTATCGGAGCGATCCTTGTCATCATTGCCATTATCATTTTGCAATGGAAGAGAGATGAGTTAATTCATGACTGAGAAACGAAAAGAAAAGATGCTCTCGGTGATTCGCCGACGACAGCCGGGATTGACAGTTGTGATGGAAGATATTCATGACCCGCATAACGTGAGCGCGATGCTTCGTTCTTCCGATGCAGTGGGAATTACGGAAGTGCAACTTCTTTACGTCGGTGAAAAATTTCCGAAGTTGGGAAGGAAAAGTTCTGCAAGCGCAAACAAATGGATTTCCCGCCGTCAATTTAAAACCGTCGAAGAATGTTTTGCAAAATTGCATGATGAGGGCTTCGTTATTTACGCAACACATCTCGGAAAGAAATCAAAAATGCTGTACGAACTTGATTTGACGAAGAAGGTTGCGTTCGTCTTCGGGAACGAACACCGCGGCGTTTCGGATGAAGCGGCAAAACTCTCTGATGAAAATTTTCTTATTCCTCAGGTTGGAATGATTGAAAGTCTCAATGTTTCTGTTGCTTGCGCGGTAACATTGTATGAAGCATTTCGTCAGAGATTGAAGGCGGAAATGTATGACTCGTCGCAATTCAGTGAAGAAGAACTTCAGCACATGTTTGATGCGTGGTCAAGAAAGTGAACGGTCGGCATTATTACATTTCAATTGATAACTGTAAGATTCATGTAGAAGAAGCCGGTGAAGGGAAACCGTTGGTTCTCGTTCACGGCTTGGGCGGCTCGCTGATGTGGCAGAGGGTTGTCGAACCGCTATCAGAACATTTCCGTCTGTTTGTTCTTGATTTACCCGGTTTTGGAGAATCGGAATCATCAAACAAAACCTATTCTACGAAAGAACACGCGGAACTCCTTGTTAAAATCTTACAACATTTTACTCTTGAAAACATTTCTCTCGCCGGTGTTTCATACGGCGGGCAAGTTGCCGCGACCTTTGCGGCAATGTATCCTGAACGAGTTGAAAAATTAGTGCTCACCTGCAGTACGGGATTGGCGCCAACTCCGTTCATCATTTCAAATACGGTTCTCCGGGAACTGTTTTCTTTTGTTGTGAAAGTAGTTATCCTCACAAACCAAGCATTGCTTTGTTTGATGGGACGCCGTTCGTTTTATGATGTTGCTTCCCGACCCGAAGATTTATGCCGGAAGTTCTTCGAGCAACTTTCCAAACCGGGACATCAAGATGCGTGGCTGAATTGTCTTTATAATGTGTTCACCGGAGGAAGGGAATTCAAACAGAAATTAACAGAGATACAAACACCAACACTAATTCTTTGGGGTGAGAATGATGTAACTGTTGTACCTAAGCACGGGAGAGAATTTCAGAACCTCATTCCAAATTCCACACTTCAGTTGTTTTCGGAATGTGCACACTCGGTACCTTTAGAAATACCAAAAGAGTTAACCGGTGCGTTACGAAGTTTTTGTATGGGCTGATGGCTAACATTCATCATGGCACTGCCTCAGAACCATTCTGAAGAGTAACGGTACATTTTCTTATCATCTGATACAATTCGTTTTTCTTTTTGGCTCTCATATTTTTTCCGTACTTTCGTCCGGTAATTTCGAATGAAACATCTCCAACAATTACAACGCTCCATTGTTCAATGCCACAAGTGTCCGCGACTTGTTGAATGGCGCGAAACCATAGCACAGGAAAAAGTTGCCCGCTTTTGCGAACAGGAATATTGGGGAAAACCTGTTCCGAGTTTCGGCGATGCAAATGCAAAACTCCTCATTGTAGGATTGGCTCCGGCGGCGCATGGTGCAAATAGAACAGGACGAATGTTTACCGGCGACCAGAGTGGATTGTGGCTTTACCGGGCTCTGCACAAGTTCGGGTTTGCTTCTCATGCGAATTCAGTTTCCAGAGATGATGAGATGAAATTAAACGATTGTTACATTACCGCAACTGTACGATGCGCTCCACCTCAGAACAAACCGACAAAAGAAGAGTCTCTAAACTGTCGCCCGTATTTACTTGAAGAGTTGAAAACGATGAAGAACATCAATGTCATCATTGCACTTGGAAAAATTGCGCATGATGCTGTGTTCGACTCGATAGTGTCGTTAGGCAAAACTTCGTTGACGAAACGACCTGTGTTCAAACACAATTCTTCCGTGCAACTGAACGAGGACATTATCCTTCTCGCATCGTATCATCCGAGTCAACAAAATACATTTACAAAAAGACTGACACAGCCGATGTTTGACAGTGTTTTCCGAAAAGCAAAAGAGTATTCGAAATAATCACCAATAACTAACGACAAGCACACAATACAACAAACAAAGAGCAAAGAACCATGAACAAACAGGAATTCAAAGATAAAGTATTTATTGTCACCGGCGCATCAAGCGGAATCGGAAAAGCAACGGCACGGTTGGCGCTTGAACGGGGTGCGAACGTTTCTCTTGTTGCGCGGCGTGAAGAGAAATTACGAGAAGTTGCCCTTCAACTAAATCCTGAGAACATCGAAATCATCGCGGCTGATATTACAAAAGACGACGACCGCACTTTCATTGTCGAACAAACAATCAAACGCTTCGGTGGAATTGACGTACTCGTCAACGCCGCCGGAATCATCGGGAACGGAACAATCGAAAATACAACGCTCGAACAATGGGATTCGATGCTCGACATCAACCTCCGCTCGTTGTTCAGATTAACACAACTTGCGCTTCCGTCTATCATCGAACGAAAGGGAAACATCGTGAATGTTTCCAGCGTAACGGGAATCCGTTCGTTTCCGAATGTGCTTGCTTATTGTGTCAGCAAAGCAGGTGTTGACCAACTGACTCACTGTGCGGCTCTTGAACTCGGACCGAAAGGAGTTCGTATCAACGCGATCGACCCGGGCGTTGTCATCACGAATCTCCATCGCACAAGCGGAATGCCTGAAGAAACATATCAGAAATTTCTTGAGCATGGAAAAAGCACACATCCTATCGGGAGAGTCGGTTCGCCGGAAGAAGTTGCCGAGTTAATACTGTTCCTCGCCTCCGACCGTGCCGGATGGATTACCGGCGGAAGTTTTAGTATTGATGGAGGTAGAGCGCAAACGTGCGCCAGATAGTCAATTCAGAATCCAAATTGCAGTTACAAAGAACCATTACCAAAATTATGAAGAAGAAAACAAAACATTCTCTCGCAACCAGAGCAATCCATGGTAAACATACGCATGCGTACAAAGGTCCGGTCTCGTTTCCCATTTACCAGACAAGCACATATCGTTTCGAAAACTCGAACGATGCTATTCGTTACGCGCAGGGGGACCAAAGCGTGTTGGTATATACACGTTACCACAATCCGACCGTGAATGAAGTTGAAGAAAAAATTGCATTGATGGAAGGAGGAGAATCAGCCGCGTTATTTTCTTCCGGCATGGCGGCAATTACCACGGCAATTCTTTCCGCGTGTACCTCCGGTGATGAAATTGTCAGTACGCCGGCGTTGTACGGAGGAACGTATCGTTTCTTCCGCGATACTCTTCCGAATTATGGAATAACTGTAAACTATGTTGATGCAAATTCTTTGAACGACCTGCTGTATATCATCACGCCAAAAACAAAACTTGTTTACTTCGAAACGCCGACAAATCCCACGTTAGGTTTGGTAGATATTCAAAAACTTGTTCGTCTCACAAGACAAGTCCAGAAAGAGCATCGGACATTGATTACCATCATAATAGACAATACATTCGCTACGATTCTGAACCAAAATCCGTTTGAACTTGGCGTTGATGTCATTGTTGAGAGCAGTACGAAGTATCTCGGCGGTCATACTGATTTGATGGGCGGAGTGGTTCTCGGTTCGAGCAAGTTTATCAAGCGAACAAAAAATCTTGCCAAGCATCTCGGCGGTTGTGCGGACCCGTTTGCCGCGTTCCTGCTTGAGAGAAGTCTGAAAACATTTGAATTACGTGTTCATCGGCAAAACGAAAATGCACTTTTACTCGCCACGGCATTAGAGAAGCATCCCAAAGTCAATCGCGTTATTTACCCGGGGCTTCCTTCACATCCTCAACATCAACTTGCAAAAAAACAGATGCAAGGATTTGGCGGAATGGTCACAATCGAAGTGGCTGGTGGCGCAAAAGCGGCGGCAAAGGTATGTGACTCGCTGAAGGTGGCTGTTAATGCGATGTCGCTGGGAGGAGTAGAAACCCTCGTGAGTATTCCGGTCTATTCTTCACACGTAAACATGAGTGAAGCGGAATTGAAACAGCATGGAGTGACTCCGGGAATGATTCGGATTTCCGTCGGTGTAGAAGGTATCAACGATTTGATTGAGGATTTCAATCAGGCGTTGAGGAAAAAATAAATTCCCCCGGAATTATTGAGATATTCACGTACAGCATGTGTCATACGCTCAGCGAAGAATTCTCTGAAGCACTTCCGCATCCACATTTCCCCCGCTAATGACGGCACATACTTTTTTGCCGGAAAGTGCAAGATTATTTTTCAAAATTGCCGCAGAAGCGACTGCCCCGGTCGGCTCGACGAGAATTTTCATCCGCTCAAGAAAGAATCTCATCATCGGGTAAATTTCTTCATCGTTAATGGTGATAACATCATCAACATGCTTCATAATAATTTCAAAGTTGAGTTGCCCGACAGAGAGCGTTCGCATACCGTCGGCAATGGTGGTTGCTTTCTCAATTTTTACTATTCTTTGTTCGCGGAATGATTGGTAGCAATCGTTCGCTCCCTCTGTTTCCACGCCAATCACTTTAATGTTCGGGAACATGTGTTTCGCCGCTACCGCACATCCGGAAATCAATCCGCCGCCGCCAACCGGAATAAATAAATAATCGAGTTCTTTCCTTTTCTGTGCGATTTCAAGAACGAGAGTTCCCTGCCCAGCAATCAGTTGTTCATCGTTGTACGGATGAATGAGAGTGTATCCGTGGTTCTGCATCAGTTCATTCGTCGTACGTTCCCGGTCATCTGTAGATGTTCCGCAAAAGACAACTTCCGCTCCGTATCCCTTGGTTGCTTCTACTTTGCTTTTTACCGAATCATGCGGCATCACAATAACCGCTTTGATTCCGAAAATCTTTGACGCAAGAGCAACTCCCTGTGCATGGTTGCCGGAGGAATGTGCAATCACACCTCGCTTCCGTTCTTCATCACGTAACGAAGAAATTTTATTGTACGCGCCTCGAAATTTGAATGCGCCGATGCGTTGAAAATTTTCCGCTTTGAACCAAACATGGTTCCCGGTTATTTCATTAAATGTTTGTGAGGAAAGCAACGGTGTAGTGTTGATGACGGTATGTATTCGCTCGTATGCGAGTTGAATGTCGGAGAATTGAAGCATCGAAGATGGAGAAGTATTCTGAAATAGTGGAAGGAATATACAATTACAGATGGAAAAAACAAGGACTCGATGACAAAGCAAATACATTACCCTCTACACGAAGCCGAACGATAATAATTTCAATCGAACAATTTTCATTTATTGATTTCTGATACGTACTTCGTTCGTTCAAGAATAGTAAAGAACTTTGTTTGTGTTGTAAAAACTACCCATTGGTTTTCCATTTGAAGTTTTGTATATTTGTACCGCATTTCAAAGAAATTCCCACAAAAAGCGCCAGTAGCTCAACTGGATAGAGCATCAGCCTACGGAGCTGAGGGTTAGGGGTTCGACTCCCTTCTGGCGCACAAAAAAAGGGGAAGTTTTCAACTCCCCCTTCATCAAATCTAAAAGTCCTACAAAGTCTTACCTTAATATTTACAACTATCTACTAACACTACACTATTTATCCAACTTCTTCACGGCATCTTGTAAGTTGTCAATATTATAGCAGGATGAAAAAGTATTTCAAATTCCCTCTGAAGAAGCAAAAGGTAGGAAAAGGTATTCCTTCTCAGTTATGGATTTTTTCAAATAACCTTCTTGCACATTCCTCACACAATGTCATCTTCTTCAAATCAATCTCCTCCACATAGGTTGATGCGCGCATGACGCACTCGAACTGCTTGCAGTGAAATAATCCGAATGTATGTCCCAGTTCGTGAACAAGTTCTTTCGTTAACCGCTCTAACAGGAGCGAGCGGTTTTCTTCAACACCATAAAACTCGTTGGCAAGTCTGTGGGTAGAAACAACTGCAGCTGTTCCATCGAGTTGCGCTTCACCATACACGAATGTCAGGACAGGAATGTACAGGTCAACATCAACGATGGTGATAAGTTTTTGTTTCTCTGAGGAAGTGATAGTTGAAAGTATATGCGCAATCAACACGGAAGAATTGTACTGTACCCGCGAACTATCAAACGCGCGCTCGAGTTCGAGACGATACTGTGCAACACTTACAGAAAGTCCGAGAAGTTGTCGGATAGTTTCTGCAACGGATTCAAGTTCGGCAAGCGGGAGCGAAGAAGCATTGAGAATGTGAACCGGAAACGGCACTAC
Source organism: Ignavibacteriota bacterium (assembly GCA_016212665.1). Classification (NCBI taxonomy): domain Bacteria; kingdom Pseudomonadati; phylum Ignavibacteriota; species Ignavibacteriota bacterium. The sequence continues at coordinate 24,798 of JACREZ010000023.1, read as the reverse complement.
GGTTTCCGGAAACCGTACTTGGCAATTTTATTATACAGCGTGACGCGGTCAATCTGCAACACTTCCGCCGAGTGGGTAATGTTCCACCGCTGTTCTTCCAGCACACGGGCGATATGTCGTTTCTCCATGTCCGCCAGCGAGCCGGATTGCGGTTCGTTGTTTCGTTCGGAAAGTTGGAAGGGTAAATCAGCCGGGGTGATTGCACAGGATTTCCCGACCACCATCGCACGTTCCATCGCGTTTTCCAGTTCGCGCACGTTTCCGGGCCAATCGTACTGGACGAGAATATCCATCGCTTCAGGAGAAACGGAGGAGATGTCTTTTCCCATCGCCCGCTTGTGTTTGTTCACAAAATAATTGACGAGCAACGGAATATCGCTTTTCCGTTCACGCAACGGCGGGATGCTGACCGTGAAAACATTCAAGCGATAATAAAAATCTTCGCGGAATGTTCCTTCTTTCACTGCAAGTTCGAGGTCTTTGTTCGTCGCACAGATGATTCTGAAGTCCACTTTGATAGTCTCATTCCCGCCCACGCGGGTAAACTGTTTCGTTTCAATCACGCGAAGCAAATCCATCTGCGTTTTCATATCAATGTTCCCGACTTCATCGAGGAACAGCGTTCCGCCATCGGCAAGTTCGAGTTTTCCTTTCCGGCGGTATTGCGCTCCGGTGAACGCTCCTCGTTCATGACCGAATAATTCACTCTCCAACACTCCTTCCGGCAACGCGCCGCAATTGATAGTAACAATCGGGAAATATCTTCGTTGACTGTTTGCATGAATCGCCCGCGCAATTAATTCTTTTCCCGTTCCGCTTTCTCCCCGAATCATCACTGTCGTATCCGTCCCTGCCACGGTCTTAATCATCTCGAACACTTTTTTTATTTGTGATGAATCACCGATGATTTCATCCGGTTTTGAGAACTCGACAACTTGTTCTTTCAGTTTCAGGTTTTCCATTGCAAGTGCGCGTTGCTTGATGGCATTGCTGACAAGATGCGAAAGATGGTCGGGGTCAATCGGTTTCGTGATGTAATCGAACGCGCCGCACTTGAGCGCCTGCACCGCCGTATCAACCGAAGCATGAGCGGTGATGAAGATGATGATTGCGTGCGCATCAATATCGCGGATGCGTTGTTGCAATTCCATTCCGTCCATGCCGGGCATTTTAATATCGAGCAAAATAATGTGCCATCGTTGTTCCTGCATCAGTCTCAACGCTTCTGCCGCGTTCGCCGCCGCGCCGACAATGTACCCGTCTTCGCGAAACCATTTTGTCAGTGAATCCCGGACGATTTGTTCATCATCTACTATTAATAAGGCAATGTGTTCGTTCATAATTCTTTCCTTTATGTTTTTGTAGGACAAATTTTAATTCGTCCACCATGATGGTCGAATTGAAATTCGACCCTACAATTATTTCTTATGTGGAAACACCAATGTAAATGTTGTTCCTTTTTCATGCTCGGAACGGACGGAGATATCGCCGCCGTGCCGCTCGACAATTCCATACACGACCGAAAGTCCCAAGCCGACACCTTTGCCATCTTTCTTCGTCGTGAAGAACGGCTCGAAAATATGCGGCACATCTTCTTCGGCAATTCCTACACCCGTATCGGAAACTTCGATGAGTACGGAATCGTTTTGCAGCTCCTTCCGAACTTGTACATGAATTTTTCCTCCTCCGTGCATCGCTTCAACGGCATTGACAAACAATGCAATCAACGCTTGTTGAATCTGATTCTCATCGCACAGCAATACAACTTCCTCAGGTGGATATTCCGCCGTAAACTCGACATTCGAAATCTGAAAATGATGTTGAACAAGTTGCGCAGCTTTTTCTACGATGTGCCGGACAGAGGCAAGCGTCAGTTCGCCGACTTGTTTCCGCGAGAACAGAAGCAGATTTTTCACGATGTTTCCGCACCGTTGTGTTTCCCGCGACACTACTTCCAATTCTTCCAGCATTTGTTGTGCGGCTTCTGTAAGTGGCTCCGCTTTCCGCAAGCGTTTTGCTATCAACTTCGAGTAGGTTAGAATTCCTTCGAGCGGGTTGTTTAACTCATGCGCTACGGTCGCAGAAAGTTTTCCGAGCGAAGCCATTTTTTCGATTTGAAGCATTTGTTCGTGCAGGCGTTTCAACTCGGCGGTTTTTTCTTTCACCCGGATTTCCAGTTCGTTCGACCAGCGTTCATTTTCCTCCATCACCGTTCTCAGTGATTCCGTCATCACATTAAATGACTGTGCCAACATTCCAAGTTCGTCTTTTGAATCGGAAGGAATGTGATACGTAAGATTCCCTGATGAAATTTCTTTCGTTCCCGTGATAAGTTTTTTCACGGGACGATGAACGGTGTTGTACACAAACAGTAACGAAAACACGGCGAGCGCCATCACCGCAAGCACGGCAAAAATTCCCATACGTACCTGCGCTTCAAAAATATCTTTGTCCACCTGGTCGAGCGACATGCGCACATCAAGCACACCCAACACCGTTCGTTCTGCCGGATGCGCATGACACTCTGCGTTCGAGCAAGCATGTTCATTCCGAATCGGGTTGATTAGTCCCAACACCCTGTGTCCGTTTTGCGATTGATAAATTCTCATCCGGTTATCCATCGGGAGCGACTGCAACGGTTGTTGCTGTTCATGACATGCTACGCACGCTTCCGCGTTCATGTCTACCGCCGTTTGTTCTTCCGCTTTGTTCGTGGAGAACATAATTTCTCCCCGCTTGTTGTAAATGCGGATTCCTTCCACGCCCGGTTCTGTTCCGATCGTGTTGATGATTTGATACACATCTTCTCGGCGGTTCAGCAACATGCTGTAGTGGGTTGATTTTTTTATGACGTCGCTCGAACGGCTTGCGTTTTGCAAAACATATTCCATCATTTGTTCGCTGTGAAACTGAATCGCGAAATACGAATAGAATCCAAACAGGATAAGAAGGAGGACAAACGACCCGCCCAGAACGCGGAACGTCAGGGAGTGAAAAAATTTCATAGGCACACTGTTGAGTGATGAATTTTCAAACAGTGTGCCATCTGAAATGGTGAAATAGCTAAGGAATTAGAGAACTATTTCATTGAGATAGGAAATGTTTCTCAGCCGTGAGAAGTTCATACCGTCATCTCACTCACCAAGAGTGAAACAAGAGGACGTCATCCGAAAACCGCCCTGAGAATTTTGATATATTTTTTTTGACCTAACATGTCGGCAACATGCTGAAGCATCACTCCGCCGTCGGCGAGCGTCGGTCCGATTTCGGAAGTTGGCTTCAGCGAGTTGAGGACAAGTTCATTGAACTGTTTGATATCATGCTCGTATTGTTCTTTCGCTTCGAGATGATTCATCAACCCGTTCGCATCATCAGCCGTGCAAGAGAGTTCGTACAACCATCCATCATCAAACGGATGCGAAAGCGCTTCGGACGGATTTTCTGTCGCGAAGGGATTCCGTTCCGTAATCATTCCATCGAGCGGCGCAACGAGTGGAAATGTTCCTTGTTCTAAAATAATCCACACAGATGCTTGCTTTTTCTTCTGCGCTTGTCCTTTCGACGGAAGTACGATAGATTTCGGGATGAGTAAAACACGCGCAAATTGTGGTTCGATTCCGACCCGAAATGTGTTTGCATCCCGTTTCTCAATCCAACAATGTCCATGACTATAGACGCGGTCTGCACGCAACGGTTCTGCCGGTGTTGCGTGGGTCGCCTGCGCAGTCTGTTGGTGTTGCATTGATTCATGAAAGAAATGTTCCCGCAACGCATGGTCAATCGGGCAGTCGTAACAATCGTACTCACGGTTGCAGAGTTGGTACGAAAGAATTCCCGCCGTTGTCCAGACGCACGGAACATCGTCAGTCAAATTGAAGAAACGGGATTGCTCTTGCACGGTGATGACTTTCTTTATGCGCGTTGTTGCTGAGAAACTGAGAGTAAATCTTCGACCAGCGGATGCAATGCAACTTCATGCAACTTCGGTTGTTCATGCTTGAAAATTGGCAGATACTTTGCCGCAAGTGAAAACACGATAAAGCCGAGAACAACAATGCTTAACGTGACAGAAATTTCCATCCAGTTCGGGAAGTATGAAACCCCAGCCCATGCTTCCATACCTGTGATGCCAATGTTCATTCTGTTAAAGATGAACCCGATGATAATCATCGCCGCGCTTGCAAATAATCCGCCATGACTTTCACGAACCTTCCGGATTGCCAGCATCGCCATCGGAATCAGGATTCCGATTGAGACTTCCGCCCAGTATAAGTATGTTTCCATGCGCGGAATAAAGAGCAACGAAATTGCATGCCGGTCAAGCAAGTCAACGACCTTCATCGTTGTTAACACCGCAAGCATGACGACGCTGATGCGCCCGATTTCCGTAAGTAAATCCATTTCCAAGCCGCGTTTGAATGCACGACTGCTGAGGAACGATTCAAATATCACCATCGCACAACCGACAGAAATTGCCGAAACGAAAAAGAAGACAGGCAAGTATGGCGAGTACCATAAACCGTACAACTTCTCCGGCACAATAAGATAGAGCGAGCCGAGCGATGATTGATGAAGCGTTGAAAGTATCACGCCGAGAATGATGAGCGGAACACTGACTTTGTGTAAAATGTTCAGCGTTTTTGTCATCTTGAATTTTTCGAGGACAACCGGGGCGAACTCAAGCGAAAGCACTGTCGTGTAGAGCATCACGCACCAGGCAACTTCAAACATCACCGAGCGCGGGTTCCACATAATGAGTGCGTGCCAGATTTGCAACGGTCGCCCCAAATCAAACATGAGCGCAACGATAACGAGCAGGTAACCAAGAAACGCTGTGAGAATTGTCGGTCGCACAATCGGTTCAAACCGTTTGATGTTGAAGATGTACACGATTGCCGCGATAGTAAAACCACCCGCCGCAAGTCCAACGCCGCACAGAATATCAAAGCCAATCCACAAACCCCACGGAAATTCATCGCTGAGATTTGTTGACTCGCCCAATCCTTGTGTGAACCGGATATATGTTGCTACAACGCCGCTTGCGAGAATCATAAACGCAATTGCGCGCCATACTGTAATTTTTGATAAAAGATTTTTCATATTCTCTCCTTAATTCATTGATGAGTGATTGCCGTTGCCGCGTTTTTCCAGAAGTTCTTTCTCGACCTTCTGAACGTCTTTTCTTCGATTCGTAATCCACCAGATGCCGTAGAGCATCACGCCGCCAACACTGACAATGTTCGGAATCTTCGAGAGAACATTCCACGTCAGCATCGGTAACGCGGTAGATTGCAAATTCGTCTTGAAGCCGAGTTGCTCGAACGGAACGCTTGAGATGTAGAGAATGGATGTCCCACCGACTTCATCAACGCCATAAACTTTGTTGACATATTTTTCCGGCTCGGCTTTGATTCTGTCGTACGCTTCACGAACCAAATCGTCGCGGTTGCCGAACTTTGTCGCGCCGCTCGGACAAGCTTCTGTACATGCAGGTTGCAATCCTTTTGCCTGTCTGTCTGCACAGAACTTGCATTTCATCACTTTTGGATAGGTACTGCTCCACTGATAGCGCGGAACCTGGAACGGACACGCCTGCATACAGTAGCGGCATCCGATGCACTTCGATTCATCATACAACACCGGACCGGAAGCCAATTTATCGAACGCTCCGACCGGGCAAACGGATGCGCACGTTGGGTCAACGCAGTGCTGACACATCCGTCTCACGTACGTCCCGTCATATTCATTCAACGCGGTGTAAGCGGTTGCGGAAAGAGAATGTTCTTCTCCTTCAGGCAATTTATTTTCCGTTTTGCACGCTTCCTGACATGCGTTACATCCGACGCACAATGTCAGGTCAATGAGCATTGCTTTTTTCGTAGTCATTACATCTCCCTTTCAGTGACAGAGAGGAATTCATGTTCAAATTGCCGACAGAGTTCTTTGCTCATCGTCTTCATCGCGCCGGCAACGGGAAGTCCGCCATCCTGCAATAATGCGGGGACCGGTTCGCTTCCGCCAATGCCTGCAACGAAATCTCTCAGCCGTGCAAACTCACGGTTCATCCACGAGCGCGTATCGGGACCGAGCATGAGCGAGCGTAAATCTGCAAACCGTGTTGGTTTAATTGTGTATGCCCAGCCATCGCTGAAGAGATTTGTTTGCATCAGGTCAGGATGTTGTAGCAAATCTTCATTCGTATTGAGGATTTCACATTCGATGGGAGAACGAACGGTCATCGAGTGTTCATTTTCCTGAAGTAATAAAATTGGTTCACCTTTTCCGACTTTCTCGCCTGCCTTTTTCAGCATCGTGACACGTGGTTTATCCAACATACGGCTGACAAAATCGTCAATTCCGATTCTGACTTTGCCGGACGGGAAGAGATTCATCCATGTGTGGGAAGGCGCGAAGTAAATTCCTTCCGGCGTACGGACGGAAAAAGATTGCATGACAGGTTTCTGTGCGAGAACGGGAGCGGCTTTCCGTTCCTTCGCTCTTCGCACGAACCAATCAATAGTTAAAAAGACAATGATAGTTGCAATGACAAATAGTACAGTCATTTTTGTAATTCCTTAGGTAGTTAATGTTCAAATAGTTTTCACTTGTGAGCCGAATGAAACAGCAGGCTCATTTGCTCATTACTAAGGAAAGAATTGTGCCACGAAGACGTACCCGAACAACTCCGATAAATCAGCTAAAAAGAAATTGAAAAGAAGGAAAATTTCGATTGTGTAGAAAACTTCAACTTGGTAAGCGTTGCATCCTTCAACACAAACCGAATCGAATCAAGAAATATTCTGCTAAATAATTATACAGCAACAAGTAAGCGTAGTGATGAATTATTCAATTGTACGTGTTGAACAATACAACAAAAAAGCGTTACAGAAATTACTTTCTCTAACGCTTTCTACCTTGATGAGGACAAACTACGAACTGTCAACCGTCAACAATGAATCAAACTAATCATCACCACGAATATCTAATCGTGTACGTCACCACTTTCTCCCCATCCTTTGCAATCTTCACAGGAAACTTGAGTGTGGATTGGTCAACCTTCTGCCACTCGGTGTTGCTCTTGGTGATTTCCCATTCGCTCCATCGCCAAGGGTGTTCATACACAAGAACTTCCGCTTGTTCAGATTTATGATTGCGAACTTTGATTTCGATAGTTTCCTCGACAACCCGCCCGTTCGAAAACGATTTGAAATCTTTCTGTACACGCTCGCCAACAATATCAAACGCATTGCCTAAGTAGAGACGAAGTTCCTCATCTTTCGGAGTGTGGTCAATCTCGTCCTCGCCGATGAATTGTTCTTTTCCTTCGTCATCCCGTTTATAGACACGTACTTTTCCTTTTGGCAATGCAATTCCAAGTCCCGCATCCTTTTCATTTTTGAATGTCACGAATACACCGACTTTGGGATTTGACTGTTGACCGAAATTTCCCTCCGAACGATACGAGTAGTTATTCCGGTACCACCGCCACTCGTTCGACATCCCGTCGTAGATGAACACTTTTTTACTTGCTACATTCTTCCCGGACGTTAATTCGATTTGCTTTGTCTCATTATCTTTCAAATCGGTTTTCCGTTGAAGCGAATAAAGTTTATACTCAAATAAATCTGTCTGTTTGAATTGCGGTTCGGCGGCATCCATTGTTTTCATCGCCATCACTCCACGCGCCTCATAATCAAATTGTTGCCGGACAATATTCACATCGCCTGCAACTAATTTCAATCCTGCATCCTTGAATGTTGTCCCCGAATTATTTATCAGCGTCACCCAACCCGTCATATCAAGTTTTGTGTCTTCTTTATTCAACAACACAACGTAATTGCATGACCACGAAAGTTGCCCCGCCAAGTAACTGATTTCCGTTTTGTGTTCTCCTTCTTTCGAGTTCGAAACAAGCCACTCAAGTTGCGGTCGAAGAATCAATCCTTCAGGGAGCGATGGAAGAACTAATCGCCCGGCGGGATTGATTTCGATTTTCTCTTTCACTTCCGCCACAAGCGGGTTGATGGAAAGGATTTTTCCTTCAACAGTAAATTCCTTCTTCGTTGATTCATCAAGCCGGACGAACTCTACCTGCTTGCCGATATATTTTTCCATCAATTTATTTTGATTCACCAAATCGTATTGATAATTTTGTTCGAGCACTTTCACCGCATCGGGCGCAGTCAGGCTGAGGAAATGGACGGAAGTGCCGTCAATTGTCTCAGGGATGTCCGGGACAACAACCCTACTTGTTCCTTTGGGCAATTTCAATACACGCTCTTCCCGAATCAAGGAAAGATTCTGATTATAAATAGTGAGGTCAACAGAAGTTCGTTCCGCTTGTTTTGTTTGTGCTAAACCAAACGAAGTCGTGAGAGTTAGAAGAATTGAGAAAATCAATAAGTATTTCATAAGTCACCTTGTTTTTTGTTTTTAACTTGAGATTGTACCAACGGAAGTTACAAAATGTTCCATAATAATTCATCACGGATTACACGGATGTAACGGATTTACACAGACATAATCCGCGTTTTATCTGTGGCTTTTTCAGTGAATATCCGTGGTTAATTTTTCCTGCTCTTTATACTGTAGTTGATACAACTTGTAGTAAATTCCGCCAAGCACAAGCAATTCCTGATGCGTTCCCATCTCACGGATTTCACCTTTGTGCATGACGATAATCTTGTTCGCCCGCTGAATGGTTGAGAGACGATGCGCAACGACAATGGAAGTTCTTCCTTGCAACAACTTTCTTATTGCTTGTTGGATTAAAATTTCGGTTTCGGTATCCACACTTGATGTCGCTTCATCGAGAATCAGTATCTTGGGATGAACGGCAAGCGCACGCGCGAAGGAAATCAACTGCTTTTGTCCGACGGAAAGCGTTGAGCCGCGCTCTTTCACTTCCGCATCGTACTGATTCGGCAACGCCTCGATGAACCGATGAGCGCCAACAACTCTCGCCGCCGCCTTCATTCTATCAGACGAAATTTCTTCGTTCCCCAGAGTGATGTTTGTTTTGATGTCGCCCGAAAAGAGAAACACATCCTGCAACACAATGGCGATATGTTTTCTCAAATCTTCTTTGTTGAACAATCTGATATCAATTCCATCAACAAGAATTTCACCGCGCTGGAATTCGTAAAAACGGCAGAGCAAATTCGTAATGGTCGTTTTCCCCGCGCCCGTATGTCCGACAATCGCCACTGTTTCCCCCGGCTCAATCTTCAGTGTAACGTTCTTTAGCACCCAGTCTTCTTTATCGTAGGCGAACCAGACATTCTTGAATTCGATTCTTCCCTTAAATGGTGAGTCGTGAGTTGTGTCCGCCAAAGGCGGATGCGCCTGTGGCGCAAGTTGTGAATTGTGAACCTTCAATCGTGAATCATCAATCGGAACCGTGTACTCAACTTTTGTATTGTCGTCAAGCAATTTGAAGACGCGCTCTGATGATGCCATCGCTGTTTGCATGATATTGTATTTCTCAGACAAATCGCGAATGGGACGCCAGAACATTTCGTTGAATTGCAAAAACGCCATCACGGTTCCGACTGTTATGTTACCGCCAAGTGAATCGAGTCCTGCGTACCAAAGCAACAAACCGATTGCAACAGCACCGACCAAATCAATTCCGGGATAAAAGAGTGCGTAATAAAAGATTGAGCGTACATGAGCGTCGCGTAAATCGGCATTGATGCCGGAAAATTTGTGATACGATTTCTTCTCGCGGTTGAAAATTTGGTCAACCATCATGCCGGTGATATGTTCCTGCATGAATGTGTTGATGCGGGCAAGATGAAGCCGGACATCCCGGTACGTCTCCCGCGCTTTCTTTCTGAACAGAAATGTTCCATAAAATAAAATCGGGACAACACTGAGGGAAATAAGCGCAAGTTCCCAGTTCATGGAAAACATGAACCACACAATTCCTGCAATCGTAAAGACATCGCTGAAGACCATGACGATTCCCGACGCAAACATTTCATTCAGCACTTCGATGTCGTTTGTAACGCGGGTAACCAATCGCCCAATCGGATTCCGGTCGAAGAATTTCAGCCCTAACCCCTGCAGATGCTTGAAGACTTCCATCCGCAAATCGAAGATAGCTTTTTGTCCGACCCACTGTGTCAGGTACGTATTCGCATACTGAATCAACCCGCGCAAAATCAATACAAGAAAGAAAACGACAGCGGTAATCAGCAATCCGGTTTTGTCTCCTTGCTTGATGTTGACATCAACCGCATGTTGTGTAAACCACGGGCGCACCGCTTCCATCCCGGCAACAATCACGCTGAGTCCGATACCAATCACCACATGCCAGCGATACGGCTTCAAGTATCTGAGAAGCCGTTTCATTAAACGGGTGTCGTAGGCTTTACCGAGGATTTCTTCTTCGTTCATTGATCAAATCAAAAAGTCAAATCGTATGCATTGTCATTCCTGCGAAAGCAGGAATCCATTTCGCTCTCGATGATTTTGGATTCCCGTTGGCACGGGAATGACACAGTGAGTAAGTAGGTTTCGTTTACCTGTGTCATAGCATTTCTAATTCTTGTTCAAGAAGTTGCTTCTCATACAATTCAGCATAAATTCCACCAAGCTCCAACAATTCACTGTGTGAACCTTGTTCTTTAATTTGCCCCTTATCTAAGACAACTATCAAATCAGCATCCTTAACTGTGGAAATTCGGTGACTGATGATAATGCTCGTTCGGTTCTTCATGACAGTGCGAAGTCGCTTCAGAATTTCTTCTTCGGTATAAGTATCAACTGCAGAGAGGGAATCATCAAGAATTAAAATTTTGGGATTGCGCATAATGGCGCGGGCGATGCTTGTTCGTTGCTTCTGTCCGCCGGAGAGTGTGATGCCTCGTTCGCCAATCATCGTTTCAAATCCTTTCGGAAACTCCTGAATGTCTTTGGCGATTTGGGAAATCTCGGCAACTTCTCTGACATGTTCTTCCGTTCCGTTATCAGTGCCGTAAGAAATGTTGTCGGCAATCGAATCGGAAAAAAGAAATGTCTCCTGTGGAACATAGCCGATGTGTTGTCGCAGAACCTCCAGCGGAATTTTTTTTACATCAATCCCGTCAATAAGCAACTCACCATCCGTAACATCATACAAACGGGGAATGAGATTAATGAGCGACGATTTTCCCGAACCGGTGTAACCGACAATCGCAAGTGTTACTCCCTGCTCAATCTTCAGGTTGAGTTTTTCGAGCGTTTGCTTACTCGCTCCTTTGTGTGTGAACGAAACATTTCTAAACTCAATCGTTCCTTGAATTTCCTTGATGGAAAAATCTGTCTCGTTTGAATTTTGAATCTCAGGAACCGTATCGAATATTTTCCCGAGTCGTTCCATTGAAGCGGCGCCCTGCTGTAAAATGTTTGTCACCCAACCGAATGCAATCATGGGCCAGATAAGCAAAATCAAATAACCAAAAAATGCTGTGAGCGTACCGATGGACATTTCTCCGTCAATCACTTTCAGTCCGCCGACATACACCGTGATGACGAGCGAACAACCGACAAGCAGAAACATCAGGGGCCACATAATGGATTGAACTTTTGCCAGAACCAAATTACGTTTCAGGTAATCGAAGCTGAGTTTCTCAAAGAGTTCAATCTCGTAGTTCTCCCGCACGTACGCCTGCACGATGCGAATGCCGGAAAGATTTTCCTGCGCCCGCATCGTGATTTCGGAGAATTGCTGTTGCCGCTCTTCAAATTTCTTGTGGACAATTTTGCCAAGTTTATAAACCGCAAACGAAACGAACGGAAGCGGAAGAAGCGCGTACAATGTCAACTGCCAATCGGCGGCAAACATCATCGCGAGCGTCATGCTGAAGGTCATGAGCGTATCGGTCGGGTACATAACGCCGGGACCGAGAACGTTTCGCACCGCGCCGATATCGTTGGTAGAGTGCGCCATCAAATCGCCGGTGGGAGTATTTTGAAAATACGAAAGAGGGAGTTTCTGGATGTGCGCCAGAAAATCGTTCCGGATATCAAACTCGATGTGCCGCGAAATGACGATGATTGTTTGCCGCGTCAGGAACGTAAACACGCCGGCAACCAATGTCAATCCGACTATGATTGCCGCATATTGTGCCAGCGTCCATTCATCAATCTGTCTGATTTCCAATCCTCGTTTTAATTCATCAACCGCACGACCGATTAATTTCGGTTGAACCACAGTAAACAAATTACTTGCAATAACTGTGATGAAACCAAAGAGAAGCGTTTTCTTGTATTTCCAGAGATATGGTTTGAGGCGAAGGAGCGATTTCATTGAGGAGAAAGATACGAAATGTTTGGAGAAAATAATTCATTCCAACGTATTATCGAATAATTCTCCCGACATTCTTACCATAAACTTCAGAATCAACCACGTTGAATTATCTTTTCATTTACTTCCTGTTTCCAAACTTCACATACAGCGCGGGTATCACAATCATATTCAAAGCAGTTGAACTGAGTAAGCCGCCAAGAATAACAATTGCCATCGGTGATTGAATCTCGTTTCCCGGTTCACTGCCGGCAATCGCAAGCGGAATAAGCGCAAGACCGGCTGACAACGCCGTCATGAGAATCGGACTGAGTCGCTCTAACGAACCGCGAACGATTGCTTCACGAAACTTCACTCCTTCTTCGATGAGATGGTTGTAGTGCGATACCATCAGGATTCCGTTGCGTGTTGCAATACCGAACAACGTGATGAATCCAACCAACGATGCGATACTGATAATACCATTGGAAAAGAAAACTGCAATCACGCCGCCAATGAGCGCGAGAGGAAGATTTACCATCACTAATAACGCCGTTTTGAATGAACGGAATTCAAGATACAATATCAGGTAGATTGCGAGAATTGCGGCAAGACTGAGGAGAGCGATGATGCGCGTCGCCCGTTGTTCGCTCTCGAACTGACCACCGTACTCGACATAATATCCTTCAGGAAACGAGACATTCGCTCCGACAAGTTTTTGTATATCCTCGATGACACTTCTCAAATCCCGTCCCGCAACGTTTGCCTGCACAACAATTTTACGCTGAACATTTTCCCTGCTGATGCTGTTCGCTCCTTTTTCCGAAGTGATGGTTGCAAGTTCCTGAATAGGAATCTTTTTCCCGGACGGTGTATCAAAGAGAGCTTGTTTAATTTTTTCAATACTTCCCCGATGGTTGTCATTGTAACGTACAAGCAAATCGAATGATTTCTGTCCTTCAAGCACTTGCGATACTACCTCGCCATTGAACGCAACATCAATTGCTTCGGAAAAATCGGCAACCGTCATTCCGTATTTTGCCATTGCAAGCCTGTTCGCTTTGATACGAATCTGCGGAACATCCATTTGCTGTTCGACTGCAAGGTCAGCAACGCCTTCCACTGTCTCCATCTGCTTTCTCACCGTTTCAGCAAGCAAACGAAGTCGTTGCAAATCTGAACCGAAAATCTTCACTGCAATATTTGCTCGTGTCCCGCTTAACATGTGGTCAATGCGATGTCCGAGCGGTTGACCAATCGTAATATTTGTTCCGGGGACAACCGTTAAACTTTTCCGAAGTTCATTGAGCATTTGTTCTTTCGAGCGGTCATCAAGCTCGAACCGTGCATCCAGCTCGGCGGAGTTGACACCCTGAGCGTGTTCATCAAGTTCTGCGCGTCCCGTTCTCCGCGCTGTTGATTTGATACAAGGATGTTCAAGCAGAATTTGTTCCACCAGATTTCCCAATTTGTTTGATTCATCCAACGATGTTCCGGGCATCGTTACAACGCTGATGGTAAGCGAGCCCTCGTTAAACTCAGGCAGAAATGCCCGACCGAGAAACGGCAGAATCGCAAGTGCAACAACTAATGCTATTGCCGCGCCAATAAGGATTGCCGTTGGTTTTGCCAGAACCCGATTGAGCGTTTTCAGATACATTCGTTTCAACACGCTTACAACAGTACTATCTCCATCTTTCGCCATGAACTTCGCACGCGGTAATAAGTAGAAACAGAGTGCGGGAGTAATTGTTAACGCGACAATCAGCGATGCACCGATGGAGGCGATGTAGGCAATCCCAAGCGGCGCGAGCAACCGTCCTTCAACTCCGCTCAGGAAAAAGAGCGGCAAAAAAACAACGATGATGATGAGTGTGGCATTCACGATGGATGAACGTATCTCACGCGAAGCATCGAAGATAACGTCAAACGTGGGGTGGCGTTCACTCTCCTCTTTCTTCGAATTCTCTTTCAATCGCCTGAACACATTTTCGACATCAATGATTGCATCATCCACAATCGCGCCAATCGCAATCGCCATTCCACCGAGTGTCATCGTATTGATAGTAATATCAAAGAACTTCATCACAAAAATTGCAAAGATGAGAGAGAGCGGCATTGCTGTTAGCGAGATGAAGGTTGTCCGAACATTGCCAAGAAACAGGATAAGAATAATGATGACGAGAATCGCTCCATCGCGGAGTGCGGCAAGAATATTGTTGATGGCAATCTGAATGAAATCCGACTGACGGAAGATGTGTGAGTTGATATTCATTCCTTCGGGAAGTGTTTTTTGAATATCCGCCAGAGTTACTTCGATACGTTCCGTAAGTTCAAGTGTATTTGCCCCGGGCTGTTTCTGAATGGAAATAACAACAGCAGGTTTTGCATTCACCGAGCCATCACCGATTTTCGTTGCGGCATCAATCTTTATTTCTGCAACATCGCTGACGAGGATGGGAACATTGTTTCTCACTGTAACGACCGATATGCCAATGTCATCCACTGAATAGACGCGCCCTAATCCGCGAATCAAATACTCTTGCCCCTTCTCCATGAATACACCGCCTGAGGAATTTGCATTTGATTCTTCAACTGCATGTAACACATCCTCCACCGACACATTGTATGAGAGAAGCTTATCAGGATCAACGAGAACCTGATATTGTTTTCTCCCGCCGCCGATCGGAACGACTTGCGACACACCCGGAACTGCAAGCAACCGTTTCCGAATCGTCCAATCGGCAACCGTACGTACATCGAGTTGTGAATGGTTATCGCTTGCAACACTGACGAGCATAATCTCTCCCATAATTGAAGAAATCGGAGCGAGAACAGGAGCAGAGACTCCTGTCGGTAATTGAGCGCTGATAAGCTGAAGTTTTTCATTGACGATTTGACGCGCAATAAAAATATCCGTTCCCCAATCAAACTCTACCCAGATAATCGAAATTCCCATCGCCGAGGAGGAACGAACACGACGCACTCCCGTAGCACCGTTCGCCGCAGTTTCGATGGGAAACGTTACCATGGTTTCTACTTCTTCCGTTGCCATTCCATGCGCCTCGGTGAGGATGACGACCGTTGGGGCAGTGAGGTCGGGAAAAACGTCAACGGGAATTTGTGTAACGGTAAACGCACCGACAACAAGAAGCGCAACTCCCGCGATGATGACGAGGAGTCTGTTTTTCAATGATGCTTTTATGATTCTATCGAGCATATTCTTCTTCCCTCTTTTTTAATGCGCGTGTCCGTGTGCCGGAAGTTGTGACGAAAGCGATGCCAGTCGTACCTGATATGCACCGATCGTTACAACAC
The DNA here is from genome assembly GCA_016212665.1 of Ignavibacteriota bacterium. Lineage (NCBI taxonomy): Bacteria > Pseudomonadati > Ignavibacteriota > Ignavibacteriota bacterium. Next base: position 9,209 of record JACREZ010000023.1, on the reverse strand, counting down.
GTTCGCCCTCCAGAATTCCACTGATAATTTCCACCCGGTCCGCTTCCTTCGCTCCAAGTTGAACTTCCCGCCTTGCAAACGCTTCGCCTTCCACATGAACATAAACGCTGTATCGTCCTTCTTCCTCAATGAGAGCAGATTCAGGCACGACAAGCGCATCACGTTCGTTCCCGGTTGAAATGTGTACCTCGCCAATCATCCCGATGCGAAGTGTGTTCAGGAAGTTGTTCACCTGGAAAATCACCGGAACGGTTCGCGTCATTTCTTCAACAACATTTCCGACAGAAATTAATTTTCCATTCTGTTCATCTATTGAAAGCGGTTCCTCTACACCAGAAATCTGCATCCACGCTTTTTGGGGATGCGACACTTTTCCAATATCGGTGACAGGAACGTTGACTCGTATCCACACTTCTTTTGTATCAATGATGCGGAACAGCGGTTCGCCGGCGTTCACTTGTTTTCCAGGCACGATAGATAACTCAGAAATCGTTCCTGAAATCGGAGCAATCAACTGAAATCCATTTGCAAGTGAAAACGAGAATGTATCATTTTTCGTTTGAATGTAACTGCTCAGAGTTTTGTACGTGGCAACCGCGCGACGAAATTCAGACTCGGCTTCCTGCAACTCCTTTTCAGAAATACCTTGGATGGCATATAATTTCTTAGCGCGCTCCAACTCACGCTTTGCAAGATCCCGTTCTGTTTCTGCATCGGTAAAGCGCGAGGCGAAATCCTCGTTTCCTCCCTGAGTTTCTGCCGAAGGCATCATGAGTGCGAGAATTGTTCCTCGCTCGACCAGCGAACCCGGGACAGGCAATCGGAGATTCTTTTCCGCAGGAATGTATCCGGTAAACGGCGCGGCGACAATTGCTTCCGCATTGAGTTTCGGAACAATTTCACCGGCGGCATGAATTGTATTGCTGATTCGTTCCTGCCGAACAGGCTCAGTACGGAAATCGGTTTTCCATTGCTGTTCTTTCAAATAGGTGATGAGTTCTTCGCCCGATGAACTTTCTGCTTCCTCCGGAATGTCGGCTTCAGAAGGTTGTACCAGTAAATCTTCAATCTGAAGTGTATCCGTTTCCACGCCGTTCACAATCATGGTCAGATGAAATGTTCCTGCTTGATTGAATGTTACTGTTGGACGAAATATTCCTGGCGATGTCGGACTATCTGTCGAAGCGGTAAAATGAACCCCATCCGACGATGTAAACTCAAGAGTGAGTTGCCCTTCGGTAACCGCTTTGAAATTGGAAATCCATGTGAGATGGACGGCGAACCGCACCTCTTTCCCAATAACGAGCGCAGGATATTCCATAAATAATTCTGTCTTGTTTGTCCAGAGTGTAACCGAGCCGCCGCCTTTGGCAACAGGCTTTGATGACTCTTCTTGTTGTGCGCATCCTGAAACAAAAAGAATAACCGCGATGATGAAAATGAAAACGTGATGTTTCATACTATTATCTTCATAATGATAAAATTGTAGTGAAATAAAAATACATCTCTTCCTTGTTGATTGTTTATCAACAGGAAAATATGCACGGAAAGAAAAAGGGGGCTTAGACTGTCGGGGGAGCGCGACCTGCGCGGTCGGGAGTGATTCCTTGGAGAATCGGAGGATCGGAGTCATGCAAATACAGTTGTTTGCAAGTTTCCATCGAAGAGGAAATCGAAATATCTGAACAAGACTCCATCTCAATCTGTTTTGAATAGGAAACAATTGAGTGCTGTGTTCGTGTCAGCGAAGCAAGAAGATGAACCGTAGCAACGGAATGATTATGCGTCTGCTCATTCTGAGTCAGAGTCGCATCGTTAACGTGTGTTTGAAAAGTTTCAATACTATCATGAGCATGAAGAACCAATTCATCCTCATGAACAGAACCATCATCTTCGTGAAGATGAAGACCGCTTCCGAAAACAAGAGAAATCAAATACATCGAGAAAACGATACATCTGATTGCGTTGTGCAAAATATTGGATACTTGAAACATTTGCGTGCTTAATATACAAATTGAGGTTCCAATTCCAAATTGAAAAAATCCGTTGGAACTACTCTGAATATTTCTAAAAAATTGAACTTCTTTGATTTGATTCCCAATCATCATTTTCGTACTTTGCATCCGCATTAATCATCATCTCTAATCACCTCAGACCGAAAGATAGCAATGAAACTGTTATTTGTTGTTTCGTTATTCATCATATTCACGTTCTTTTCTTTTGCACAATCTTCTCACGTTTCCATCACTCCCGAACAGCCAAAAGTCGGAGATAAAATTACCGTTACATACAGAGCGGAAAATCCCGATGTTCTTCTTGCCAAAGCGGAATCCATCACAGCGTTGTGTCTCGTCTATCGGGGCGAGGAAGACCCATTAGCGCTCGAATCACCGATGAAGAAAAACGGAACAACATGGACGGCGTCATTTTCACTGACAGAAAAAAATGCCCGACACCTTGCATTTCAGTTTGTCGCCGATGAAACGTACGACGATAACGAACGGGATTGCTGGACACTTTTTGTGTATGATAAAAATGATAAGCCGGTGCAAGGAGCGCATTCTTCGCTTGCAGAAGTGCTTCAAAATGGCGGACAATATTTCGGAGAAAATCAGGATGTCGAGCAGGCGAAAGCGGAAATTGCAAGGGAACTGGAACTCTACCCGGACAACTCCGATGCGCTTGTGCTCTATGTGAAGCAACACGCGGATGCGGAACGGAATCCCGAAACAACAGAGCGGCTTGTCACGACACTCAACACGCTGGCTGAGAAATTCAAAAACGATGAAGAAAAACTCCACCGCCTTGTATTTCTGTTTTCTATGATTGGAGAAAAAGAAAAATCGAAGGCGTTGGAGGAGAGCGTTATCGCTGACAATCCGAAAGGATATTTTGCACAACAGAAACTCCTCCGTCCATATTACAACGAACAGAACACGGATGCGGCGGCGGAAATTATCCGGACTGCGGTGGAAACATTTCCCGACCTTGAAACAGAGGTAAAACAATCACGGCTGGAAAATCTTGTCTATAGATACACGAATGAAAAGCAGTTCGAAAAAGCGGAAGAATGGTTGCTGAAATTGCCGAAGCCGAACGGCGTCTATTATAATTACCTTGCACGCACGATGGTGGACGACGGAACAAATCTTGAAAAAGCATCCTTGCTTGCACAGAAGGCGGTTGCATTGAACAAAGCAATTTCTTCCGATGAGAAAAAGTCATACATGCGTCAAAGCGATTTTGAAGCCGACACGAAAAATAAGTTGGGCGCATCGCTTGGAACGTATGGCAACGCGCTTCTGAAAATGGAAAAGTTCACTGAAGCGGAGCCTGTTCTCCATGAAGCATACGAAGCAAACGGCGGCGCAAGTCCTGACATCAATCAGCGATACGTGGTAGCATTGACAAAAAATAAACAGTTCGGGAAAGCAATAGAAGTTGGACTGGCGTGCATCAACAAACAAAAAGACAACGCAATGCTCTTGGATAATTTGAAAGAGGCATATATCGGTCGGGATGGTTCGGAGAAAAATTTTGCCGATGCCTTGACGCTAAAGAAAAAAGCATTCGAAGAAGCAATCACGAAAGCAGGAAAAGAACATGCGGCGAAAATCGAAAAGAAAATCAAAGAGGAACGAACGAACAAGGTAGCGACTGATTTCACGTTAAGCGATTGGGACGGAACGTCAGTCACTCTTTCTGCCCTGAAAGGAAAAGTTGTCATCGTAGATTTCTGGGCGACGTGGTGCGGTCCCTGCAAGCAATCATTTCCGTATTTGCAATACGTGTATGAGAAATATCAGTCGAACGAAAACGTGAAGATTCTCGCGCTCAATACATGGGAACGCATCAAGGGAGACTCGGCAATTATTGAAAACGCGAAAAAGTTTATGGGGACAAATAAATATTCTTTCCCCGTGCTGTTCGATAAAAATGAGGTTGTCAACCATTATGAAGTGGAAGGCATCCCGACAAAATTTATTATTGATAAGAAGGGAAACATCGCCTACACATCAATCGGGTTCGATGGTCCGCAGATGGTAGAAGAGATGGTTCAGGAAATTGAGATGTTGTTGAAAGAGTAATCTTTTAGGTGGACTCCATCTGCAGATGGAGTCCACCTTACCAACTACTTTGAGAGTAAAAAGTACGTCAGCAAGCCAAGATTTATTTCACACACACCGAGCGCGATTCCCGAAACCGTGTCATACGTTTTCACCTTATCAAGTGCGCTTTGGTCCCCCGTCCGTTCAAATTCATCGTAAAGATTGTCTGCCTTGATTTTAAAAAACGCCGCGACCGCGCCGGAAACTATTGCGGCAGATGAAGTAAGATACAGCGGCAAATTATTCGATGGTAATCCGTTCGCAAGCGCGTGTCTTGGTACAATCGAACCGGAATCGCTGTTAACGTTTTCAAGTGGATGAATCAACATCCTGCTCTGATATATCGGCGAAGGAGGTTGAACAACGGTTCGTTTCAGATGTTCACCGCCCGCGACGCTCACCGTTTCAACAACAGGAATCTGATACCAACTTCTTGTTCCGGGCTGAACAAATCTCAACACGTGCGTTCCTGAAATGAGCGAAACAGAATCAAGCGGCGTTTCACCAAGCAAAACAGAATCAACATACACATTGATTGTTCCTGTATCGTTTGTTACCGATAACCAACTTGTTTCTTGTGCTGATGTTTGAACCATCAACACGAAAAACAGCCAGCCAAAAACTACAAACTGCTTCATCGTTCCTCCGACTTCAATCCAACCACCATCCTGTTATCGAGCGGCAATATCAAATAGTCTCCAAAAATTACCGGCATGGATTTGATTCGTCCCTCAGCAACGTAATTCCACAACCGCGTACCGTTTGTTGCATCGAAAGCGTAGAGATTTTTATCGAGCGAACCGACATAGACAACTTTTCCCGAAACCAACGGTGCACAACTGATTGCGCTTTGAACTCGTTCCTTCCAAACAATCTTGCCCGATGTTTTCTCAAGGCAAAATATTTCTCCTCCGCTCGTACCAACATACATTCGCGTTTCATCAACCGCCTGTGAGGAAAATATTTTCGCGCCAAGATGTTGCTTCCATGCAACCGTTCCGTCGTTGATATTCAATGCGTAGAAGAATTCATCCTGAGAACCGAAAAACACTTTCCCATCGCTGACTGATGGCGAAGCGAAAATACTTTTCCCTGTTTCCGTCCGCCACAATAATTTTCCATCTTCGAGTGAAAGACAAAAGACTGAGCCGTCATCGCAACCGAACACAAGCACGTTCCCGTCGCTTGCAGGCGAGGAATGAATGAACGCCGACCGCTCGAACAACGGAAGGAGGAACTTCCACACAACCGCACCGGAGTTTTTCTCAATGCAATATGTGTAACCGTTTAATGTGGTCACATACAGTTTATTATTGATAAGCAATGGTGACGTTTCGATGCCACCGAGTTTTGCTTTCCACACAACTTTTCCTTTCACAAGGTCATACGCCTGAAGACTTTCTTCTGTGTTTGCAATCGCGATATACACCATCTCGCCATCAACAACAGGCGTTCCGATAAGCGCTTTGTCAAAATCCACCGAGCCGACCGACTTCCCCGTTCGCAGATGAATAACATGCAACTCCCCCTGAAGCGTACCGAGAAACACAAAACTATCGGCAACCGAAACCGGGTACTCACTGAATCCCGCGGCGGCATCATACATCCAAGCCACTTCAAGCGGCGGCGTAAGTGAAAACGAAGAAACATTCGTCCGCTCTTTCACCCCTCCGTACTGCGCCCAATTCCTCTCGCTTACTTTCTGTGTTTCGGGCAATCGGAGATAATTACAACCCTGAAAAAGTAAAAAGTAAAAAATAAAAAGTAAAAATATCAATCGTATCTTCTTCGATGAAACTATCCAGCGCGGGTGCAGGCGAGCGCGGGTACGCGAGAGTATTTTCATCTTATCAATTTGTGTAACCATTTCAGTATTCAATCACAATCAGCAATCATAAATCAGAAATCATAAATCTGCAATCATCAATATAAATCCGAAATTGGCAATCCGAAATCCGAAATTTCAAAAGTCCCATCCGAAGAAAAACTGTTGGAAGGTTTCGCTCTCGATGCGTTTGAAATCGTCAACGATTCGCTTGCCGACATCATACCGCAACACAAACGCGCCGCCGAAGTTCAGTCGAACGCCGCCGCCAACACTCCCGAGTGTTTGGTTGTAGTTTTCATCCCACGCATTGCCTGCATCAAAAAAGAGCGCGCCGCGCAACCCGACAAATGAGACTCCACCGAACGGAAACCGGAATGAAAGTTGGTCAACAAACGGAAAGCGTAACTCGTGCGACGTAAGCCAGAGTTTTTTGCCGCGGATACTCCATCGCGGGTAACCGCGCAAATCCCAACTTCCCCCCATGAAAAACCGCCGCGCTTCTTTTCCTTCATTGAAAAACAACCAGAACCGCACTGCATATGCCGAGCGTTGCGCCAGCCGGAAGTAATGACGGTAATCGAATATTGCCGAGTAGTAATTTGCATTTGAGTATTGAATGTCCGTCGTGTAGGCAAGTGTAACGTTGAAGCGACTGCCATCTAAAGGACCACTCGGTCCCCACAACGAGTTATCATGCACAAACGAAATCGAGTTCGAAAGAAACAACGCCCGCCGCTGTTCAACTCCGTAAATCACTTCCTTCTCCGAATTGCTCACGCTTGTCGTGGATTCGAGCCGGCGGAACTTCGAAAGCGGGTAACTCAACGCAAAGTACCCGCCGAACACACGCTCATAAAAATACAAATCCGGGTCACGCAAATCGTACCGCCTGCCGGAGAAACGATACACACCGTACGAGTAACTCGTCCGCTTCTGCAACGACATACGAGAGATGGCAATGTTAAAACTTTCTAAAATTTCATCCGTCGCTTGCGCAGTATTATAGAGCAGGAAATAATATTGCTCGTTCCCAAGCAAATCGCTGAGCGCCAGATACGCGCCGCCCGCCGTCCCGAATACCGGGTCGGTAGAAATCTGACTTCCGGCAATGTCCAGACTGTAATCACCGGTGTATTGCAATTCATCAATACTGTCAGCGGCGGCAATCGCTTTCGGCGACCACGGTTTTTCGAGCGGAACAATATCCAACTTCTTCACCGTCTTCGATGAATCAACCAACGCACGAACATTCTTCACATGACGAATCTGAAAACTGAAATTCTCAAACGCGGTAAACACCAATCCGCTATCTGTCCACGAAGGGTCAAACGCCGCCGTTGTAAAATGTGTCAACTTCTTCATCTCTCGTTCCCCACTCCTCCCAGGAGAGGGGCCAGGGGTGAGGTCTGTGAGGTCAACACACCAAACATTCCTCGCCCCTCCAAGTTCCGACGTAAACACCAACAACGTCCCATCCGGCGACCACGAGGGCGAGTAATAACTTTCATTCCCGTACGTCAGGTATTCAATATCGTTGTTCGACAAATTCAGGAGGAACAAATTATATTTTCCCTGTTTACCGAACGGAGTTCTGTCCGAACTGAACGCAATCCAATTTCCATCCGGCGACCATGCAGGGTCTTTATCGTCGTAGAAATCTTTCGTCAATCGCGTCAGCGTTTCTTGCTCGTTATCCCAGATGTACAAATCACTGCTTCCCGATTTATCAACCGAAGAAAATACAATCCGCTTCCCGTCCGGCGACCACGATGGCGAACCAAGCACGACAAGACTATCAAACTTCAACGTCTGCTCAATTGTTTTTTGTTCGATGTTGTAAACATGAAGCACATCGTTCTCTCCGCTCTTGGTAACAAACGCAAGTCGCCCGTCCGTTGAAATGCTTAACTTACTTTGGAACAGATGAAATGCTTCGAGTTCATCCGTCCGCTCCCCCTCAATCACAACTTCCGGCTTCGCCTTTGCGCTATCGAACGGAACGCGGTAAATGCTCGTGTACCCCGAATGATTCCCGATGAAATAAATTTCTTTCCTTTTTCCTTTTTGATAAAAGACCGGCTTCGCGTTGAATCCTTCAGTGACAAGCGCTTTGCTTGCCGCGCTCGGCGCATCCGAAAGAGCGAGCAACGGGTAATACGTTTTCTTCAACCAGTACGTCCAATCGTTGTCGAACTCTTCGTACGATTTGTTCAGCGTCATCTTGAACACTTCCTCGAACGAAGTCGCCTTCCACATGTTTTCCATAAGTAACAACACTTTTTCGTCGCCATATCGCTCGGCAATGAACTGTAAAATGTTCTGACCTTCCTTATACATCAGGAACGAGCCGAAAATTCTCGACATCTCATCGAGCGGAACGACATAATTATTCACCACCGCATCGCGCATCACCATCTCTGCCTGTGCATCCTCGCGGAAATTCGGAATTGACCAGAACTCCGCAAGCCCTTCCGTGAACCAGAGCGGAGGGAGTCTATCCTGCGGCAAGCGATGGTCGGCAAGCACACGTGTAACTTTACTGTGCATAAAGACATGCACCAACTCATGCCGGATGACATGACGAAAATCCCACAGCGAACCGTTGAACGGAATAACGACACGACCTTTCATAAATTCGAAAAATCCGCCGACGCCTTCCGGAAGAAATCCGGGCGTTGTGTTCGTCTGTTGGAAATGCAGATGTGAACTGTAAAAAATCAGTGGAATCCTGTTGCCGACATTGTGATTGAATTTTTGCTCCAGTGCCTTGTAACTCTCCTCCGCAAATGCCGCGCCCCGCTCGGCAAGTTCTTTCATCTCAGGATAATAATAGATATCGAAATGGTCGGTCTTCAGCACATGCCAGTTGAACTGCGTGTATTGAACTTTGTTTCTTCCGAAATAGAAAAACTGCGCTGTCGCCACTTCCGCAACGAGACAAATGAGAAGGAGCAATTTAATAAACGTGTGTCTCATCGTATGGAAGGTCTCAATTGAAAAAACAACCAATCGTCATTCCGACGCATGTCGGAATCTATTGCATCGTGATGTAGATTGATGCCGAAATATCCGCGAAATGCCGTCATGCCGAACTCCTGCCCGTCCGGTCTATAACTCGACTCGTTGAGCAGGCGGGTGTTTCGACACGTCATGCCGAATTTGTTTCGATACGTCATGCCGAACTTGTTTCGGCATCTAAATCCGTGTGAAGAAAACAGAAATCCCGTCATGCCGAACTTGTTTCGGCATCTAAATCCGTGTGAAGAAAACAG
>JACREZ010000022.1 GCA_016212665.1 Ignavibacteriota bacterium | reverse complement strand
TTCAATCGTTCTTGTTCGTTGTGAGTCATAATCAGAATTCCGTTCATGTGAATGTTCCTTCATTGGTGCAAATTCTCCAATGTCGGAAATACTGACATTTCTAAAGTGGCGAAACCCTGACATTTCTAAAGTGCTATTACAGAAAATTTTCGGGACGGGGTTTTTTATTGTTTTTCACTCCCAACTTTTCTAAATTTCAAACCCTAAATTTTACTACATGAAGTACCAAGACGATACTATTGCCGCGATAATAACACCAATTGGTGAAGGTGGAATTTCTGTTATTCGGCTTAGCGGAACCGACTCGTTTAAGATTGCAGAGAAGTTTTTTCGTGGAAAGATAAACTTAAGCAACGCTCAATCACATACGGTTCACTTCGGTAACTTCGTAGATGAAAATGATGATGTTCTTGATGAAGTTTTGGTAACCGTTTTCATATCGCCCAATTCATACACGGGAGAGAATGTTGCAGAGATTAGTTGTCATGGCTCTTTTTTTGTGACAAATAAAATCCTTGAAACAATACTTAAGGCAGGAGCGAGATTTGCAGAACCGGGAGAATTTACCAAGCGTGCATTTCTCAATGGCAAAATGGATTTAACTCAGGCAGAAGCAGTAGCCGACTTAATTCACTCAAGGGCAGAGATTTCACATAAATCATCTCTCAAACAACTTAAAGGCGGCACATCAAATAAAATACACCTACTTAGAGATAAATTATTAGATATTTGTAGTTTAATAGAACTCGAATTAGATTTTTCTGAAGAAGACATCCAATTTCTTGACAGAGCAGTGACAATTGAGACCATCAAACGGACAATAATAGAAATGGAGGAGCTAATTAATTCTTATGAACAGGGAAAAATTATCAGAGATGGAGTTAAGGTTGTAATATGTGGAGAACCAAACGTCGGAAAATCAAGTTTACTTAATGCACTATTAGAAGAAGAGCGAGCGATAGTGACTCATATTTCCGGAACAACGAGAGACACAATCGAAGAATCGTTCAAGTTAAACGGAATCGTATTTCGAATAGTTGACACCGCAGGATTACGGGAGACTGAGGATGTAGTCGAAAAAGAAGGAATTCTAAGAAGTGAGAAAGAGATTCAGGACGCGGATATTATTCTTTTTGTACGCGATATTTCCAACGAAGACTCCGATTTTCCATTGGAAAAAATTAGTATCTTGCTTGCACGGGAAGAACAGACAAAGAAAATTATAGTCATTAATAATAAAATTGATTTATTAAAAAAAAATACTCATACTAACGACTCGAATAGCGATAATACTGTTTTTGTTTCAGCGAAAACGAGGATTGGATTAAATGAATTGAAAGAAAGCCTCGTTAAATTATCAACAAAGAACACATTGCATTTACAGGAAAACAAGTTGATAATAACCAATGTACGTCACAGGAATCTTATTCGGTCGGCAAATGAATACCTAAAGAAAGGATTGGATAGTATAATGAAAAACATGAGTGGGGATTTTGTTGCGGTTGACCTAAGAATAGCGTTAGGTTTGCTTGGTGAAATAACAGGAGAGGTAACAACCGAGGATATCCTGAATAATATATTTTCAAAATTTTGTATTGGAAAATGATTGTTTCACGTGAAACAGAAAAATTGAAATTCGACGTAGTGGTAGTTGGTGGTGGCCATGCCGGCATCGAAGCGTCTTTGGCATCAGCGCGCATGGGATGCAAGACGGCATTGTTAACAATGTCAGTAAATTCGATAGGTCGAATGTCTTGTAATCCCGCAATCGGTGGTAGTGCGAAGGGGCACCTTGTTCGCGAAATAGATGCACTTGGTGGTGAATTGGGGAAAATTGCTGATGCCACTGGAATTCATTTTAAGATGTTGAATAAATCGAAGGGACCTGCCGTTTGGTCGCCACGATGCCAAAATGACAGAGAGTGGTATTCAAGGGAGGCGATTCGAGTAATATTGTCTCAGAAAAATCTATATGTGATAGAAGACTCCTTGAAGGAATTTTTAGTTAAAGAAAATGAATCTTGGAAAAGTAAGCACAAAATCAGTGGCTTGATTACTCGTATGGGAGAATCAATAAGCGCAAAGTCAGTAATTTTATGTGCTGGAACATTTCTGCGCGGATTAATGCATACCGGGAGGAATAGTAATGCTGGCGGTAGGTATGGGGAAAATGCATCTGACTACGTTACAGAATCGCTTCTAAAATTAGGTTTTGAAAACGGAAGATTGAAAACCGGCACACCCCCGCGCGTGGACATTAAGTCCATTAGCTTTCAGGAAACAGAAGAACAGCATAGCGATGAAGTTCCATCACCGTTTTCATTCTGCAATGAGAGGATTGTTAATAAACTCATTCCAATGTATTTAACATATACAAATCAAAATACGCACGACGTAATGCGGAAGGGTTTTGACGAGTCCCCGATGTTTACTGGGAGAATTACGGGGGTCGGACCACGGTATTGTCCATCTATTGAAGACAAAATAGTTAGATTTTCCGAACGAGAACGTCATCAAATATTTTTAGAACCCGAAGGATATAATTCAAATATTGTATATGTAAACGGATATTCAACAAGTCTTCCCGAGGAAATTCAGTTAGAGGGATTAAAAACAATCCCAGGTTTAGAGAAAGTAAAAATGCTAAGACCAGGTTATGCAGTAGAATATGATTATTTTCCCCCACACCAATTAAGTCACACCTTAGAAGCCAAGCTGGTTGATGGATTGTTTTTGGCTGGACAAATCTGTGGTACTTCCGGTTATGAAGAAGCCGCCGCTCAGGGCTTGATAGCCGGAATTAATGCAGCACTCAAAGTTCAAAATAGAGACCCGTTTGTTTTGAAAAGGTCGGAGGCATACATTGGCGTCCTGATTGATGACTTGATCAACAAAAGCACGGAGGAACCATACAGAATGTTTACTTCGCGAGCAGAATATCGCCTTGTTCTCCGCCAAGATAATGCAGATAGAAGACTAATGCGGTATGGGTATAAGCTTGGATTGATAAGTAATGAAAGTATGTCAAGGTTAAATGCAAAAGAGCGGTTGATTACCATGGGAACAGACTTTCTTGAAAAGATATCTATATTGCCGGCAAAAATAAATGACCTATTTCAGAAAAAAGGAACAAGCGAAATAAGTCAGAGCGAGAAAATGCTCGGAATTTTGAAAAGACCCGAAATTCAACTTGCTGAATTGCTTCATATTTCAAATGAATTAAGCCACCTGTTTCTTTCTGAGTTGTATAAAGTATCCTCTGATAAACTGAAAAAAGAAATCATAGAACAGATTGAAATTGAAACAAAGTATGAAGGATATATTTCAAGGCAGCAAACAGAAATAGAAAAATTCGATAAAGTCGAAAGAATGAGAATCCCCGACGATTTTGATTATGGAAAAATAAAAGCATTGTCGAATGAAGGGAAGGAAAAACTGAAAAAAATAAAACCATCTTCAGTCGGTCAGGCTTCAAGAATTAGTGGTGTAACTTCATCTGATATTTCAGTTCTGATGGTTTTTCTTGGAAGATAATGCCACCGTATTTTCTTAATTTACAATAACTTGATATTATTTGACAAAAGATAAAAAAACAACTCTCACCAGAATATTCGAAAAAAACAACATTCAAGTAACAGATGAACGGTTTGAAGTAATGAACTTGTTTGCCGGTCATCTTCTGGAATGGAATAAGAAGGTGAATTTAATTTCCCGGAAAGACGAAGAGAACCTTTGGGAGAAACATATTTTCGGCTCGCTTCTGTTGCTTTCGAAAATGAATTTTGAATACGCCACGAACATAGTTGATGTTGGTACTGGAGGCGGATTCCCGGGAATTCCTCTTGCAATTTGTTTACCCGAAAATCATTTCACGCTTGTTGATTCAATTCAAAAAAAAATCAACGCGGTAAATGACATGGTCACTCAACTTGGATTGACAAATGTGACTGCGATTTGTTCGAGAGCAGAAACATTAAGCGAAACGAAAGAACATAAAAATCAGTATGATTATATTGTCTCGCGTGCTGTTGCCCGCGTGAACGAGATTGTTCGATGGTCAAAAAAATTCTTGCAAGGGAATCAACAAGAAACAATTAACGAAGGACAAAAAAACACTACAACACTGAAAAGAAATTCAATTGTTATTTTCAAAGGGGGAGATATTTCAGATGAAATTCGGGAGACAGAAATCAAACAAAAACCAAAGTCAATCGAAGTAATACCGCTCGTTGTGAACGGAATAGAATCATATGACTTTACAGATAAAAAACTTGTTATAGTTCGTCCATGAAATCAATCAAGAAGCATAGCACAAAATTGTTCACACAACTCTCGGGTTTGATGACTGAGCAGCGAAACCCCAAAAGTATGAACATAGATACACTGGATATTGAATCTGTGTTACTCCTTATAAATAAAGAAGATACACGCGTTCCGAAAGCTGTCGAAGCAGAACTCCCATTTATCGCGAAAGCCGTGAAGTTGATTGTGCGCTCATTCAAACTGGGCGGACGATTAATCTACGTTGGTGCGGGTACGAGCGGACGCCTTGGAATTTTAGATGCGTCAGAATGTCCGCCGACGTATGGAACAGAACCAACCATGGTGCAGGGGCTTATTGCCGGCGGAAATGAATCAGTGTTTCGTGCGAAGGAAGGAGCGGAAGACAAATCGGAGAATGGAATACGCGACATCAGAAAAATGAACGTGACAAAGATTGATGTTGTCTGCGGAATCGCGGCGAGTATGAGAACACCATATGTTGTTGCGGCGATTCAGGAAGCAAAGCGACTCGGTGCAAAAACAATTTACATTACCACAAACCCGCGTAAGCTTCTGAAGAATAAAGAATACACCCAACTTCGTTCAAGTCTTGATGTTGCTATTTGTCCGGAGGTCGGACCGGAAGTTATTATGGGTTCGACGCGGATGAAAGCGGGAACTGCGCAGAAACTTGTATTAAACATGCTTACGACCGCCTCGATGATTCGGATTGGCAAAGTGTATGAAAACATGATGGTTGATTTGAAACTCAACAGCAAGAAGTTAGAAGAGCGCGCCAAGCGAGTGTTGATGATTGCAACCGGTGTTGATTATGACACCGCCGCCTTGACTTTAGAAAAAGCGGATGGACATGTGAAAACGGCAATCGTGATGCTCAAGAAAAAGGTTTCCCTTACAGATGCAAAAAAGTTGTTGAAGAAAAACAACGGTTTTGTACGCAGAGCAATTTATTAACATGTGGAACGGTCGTTATCAATTTATTCTCAAACATCTAAACAAAGTATTTACATGAAAAAAGAACTATTACTCGATGCAGACATCTACCCACCCTTTGAAGGATTTCCAAAAGAGGGATTAACATTTCTCAAGCAATTGAAGAAAAACAACACACGTGAATGGTTTGCGCAACACAAATCGGAGTTTGAGAACCTCGTGAAATTACCGATGCAATGTTTCATCGCCGAGTTGAAAACTCCGATGTCAAAGTTAGCGCCGGAGATGGAAGTAAATCCTAAGAAAAACATTTTCAGGATTTACCGCGACACACGGTTCAGCAAAGACAAGACACCCTACAAAACACACGTCGCCGCAGTGTTTCATCTTAAAGGGCACTGGGAAGGTAGCGCGGGATATTATGTTCACGTGGAGCCGGGACATATTTATGTCGGTGGAGGAATTTACATGCCCGATGCAGACCAACTTAAGAAAATTCGAGCGGTGATTGCTCATCGCCCGAAAGAATTTCTTGCGGTAGTTGAAAGTGCGAAGTTCAAAAAGGTCTTCGGAAAAATTGAGGGAGAAAAACTTCAACGCGCTCCGCTTGGTTTTCCGATTGACCACCCGATGATTGAGTGGCTGAAGCACAAACAGTTTTACACGGGAATCGAATGGGATGAGAAGGAGTGTTTCACGCCGAAGTTTTTGGAGAGGGTGATGAACGTGTATAAAGATTTGTACCCGTTCATTCGATTTATGAACTCTGCACTCGGGAAGTTGTAACAGCGCAACGCGTGAAGAAAATTTTTTTCCTTACAGCGGGTTCGCTCTCGGTTCTTTTTGGAGTGATTGGTATAGTCGTGCCCTTGCTTCCGACTGTTCCGTTTTTGTTGCTCGCCGCGTACCTGTACGCAAAAGGTTCGGAACGATTTTATTTGTGGTTAATTCATCACAAATGGCTCGGAACAATTCTTACCAATTATCGGGAAGGAAAAGGGATCCCTTTCAAAATAAGGATGTATTCTGTTTTGTTTCTTTGGCTCACAATCGGTGCGTCCGTCGTTTTTCTTATAGAAGACATCACTGCAAAAATCATTATGCTTGTCGTTGCGGTAGGGATTACGCTTCGGTTGATGTTGATGAAATCGAAGGAATAACCACGCTTACTATCAGCAAGGATTTTCTACACCAACGGTTCTAAGGATATATCCTTAATTACTACTTGTGTTTTTAAGGCTATATCCTTATTTTGTGTCTGCAAGATTATGGATTTATCCTTATGAAAAATCAAAACAGAAAAATACTTATTGGACAACTTGACAGAAAGTTTGAAAAAATCACGGCGTTAAGCGAATTTGAGATTCCAACAAAGGGCTGGATTTATTCAATACGAACCGCTTTGAATATGTCGCTCACGCAGCTCGCGAAAAAACTTAGGAAGACAACACAAAGCGTAAAAGAGATTGAAGAGCGGGAAGCGAACAAAAACATTACTATAAAGAAACTTATGGAAGTTGCTGAAGCGCTGAATCTTCAATTTGTCTATGGTTTTATTCCCCGGGAAAAATCAATCGAAGTAATCATAGAAAAACGAGCGTATCAAATTGCACGCGAGATTGTTTTAAGAACATCTCAGTCCATGAGTCTTGAAGCGCAGGAAAACAGGAAAGAACGGCTTGAGAAAGCCATTCAACAACGAGCGGAAGAAATTAAGGAGGAAATGCCTAAGTATTTATGGGATTAGATCTTTTTGACATTGAAGGTCAAACGCCAATAGATGAAGATGAGAAAGAAGAATTGCTCATCAAAACTATTTCAACACGCGCCGAACTTGATGAATTCGAACAGCTCAATGTAGAGAAAGCAATAGAGTGGTCTTTGAGGAAAAAATTCTCTGTTAAAAAAATTTTAACCGAGGAGTTTGTGAAAGAATTACATCGAAGAATGTTTGACGATGTTTGGATGTGGGCGGGTCAATTCAGAACGTCAAATAAAAATATCGGTGTAGATAAGTTTCTCATTGGAGTAGAACTAAAAAAATTGCTTGAAGATTGTCGGTTCTGGATTACCAACACAGTGTTTCACGGGGACGAGATAGCGGTACGCTTTAGTCACCGGATAGTGAGAATTCATCCATTTGCAAACGGCAACGGCAGACACTCACGTTTGATAGCGGACATTTTAGTGAGCCATGGACTTGGTCAACAGCATTTTTCATGGGGCAGCAGGAGTCTTGACAAACAAGGCGAAGCACGAAAGAAATATTTACAGGCATTGAAAGAAGCAGATGACAATGATTATAGATTGCTTATACAGTTTGCAAGAGGGTGATATGATTATGGAATCTTTACCTCAAGATACCACGGCAAAAATTATTATGCTTGTCGTTGCAGTAGGGATTACGCTTCGGCTGATGTTGATGAAATCGAAAGAGTAAATTGTATAGGGTGATTAGGTCGTAAATATATTTGAGTACAAGAGAGTAAAATTTTTGTAGAAAGTCTAGTCAATCATTTGAATAATATGGTGTTATGATGGTGATTATTTCAATGCTTCGCGGAATAAATGTCGGCGGACAAAAGAAAGTTCCGATGAACGAACTGAAAGCACTTTACGAAGAGTTGAAGTTCAAAAACGTTACGACATATATTCAGAGCGGGAATGTTGTGTTTTCAAGCGATGGTTCTGACTCGAACATCCTCTCGAAAAAAATTGAAGAGAAGATTTTCAAACACTTTGGTTTTGAAGTTCCTGTCATCATTAGGACGCTGAAAGAAATGCAGTCAGTAATCAAGAATAATCCGTTCCTGAAAGAAAAGAACATTGATACGGAACGAATGTACGTTACCTTCCTCGCAGAGACACCCGCTAAAGATTCATTACAGAAAATTCAAGCATACCAATTTCCACCGGAGCGATATATCATCAATGGAAAAGAAGTTTACCTGCACTGTCCCAACGGTTTCGGGAACGCCAAAACGAACAATAACTTCTTTGAAAACAAATTAAAGCTCACTGCGACGACACGAAACTGGAAAACTGTGAATGAGTTGGTGAGAATTGCTCAAGAGGATATTAAATTGTAGGTCGAGATTTATCTCGACTGTTAGCGCTGGGATGAAATAAATTTCGTCCTACAGTTTTTGCTTCTCCCTCCTTTTTACGCTACATTTTCATCATGTCAATTGAAATAGCCGGAACATATCCTGCGTATGTAAACGTGGCAATCCCCGTTGCGGTGGATAAACTGTTCGCGTATTACGTGCCACCCGAACTGCAACCGTCGGTGCGACGCGGAATGCGCGTCACCGTTCCGTTCGGGCGACGGAAACTCACCGGCATTGTAGTCGAGACGATTTCACAACCGCCTGTACCGAATTTGAAAACGGTAACTGATGTGCTTGATACGGAGCCCATACTTTCGGATGAAATGTTGATGCTGACACGATGGATGGCTGAGTATTACTTCGCTCCTTTGGGTGAGGTATTGAAAACGGTTCTCGTTCCGGGCGCGTTGAAAGTCGGCAAACGAAGTATCAAACTAGCGCAGGTGAATCTTCAACTTGTTTACTCAGAATTATTTGCCGCACCGAAACAAGCGGCAATCATCCGGGAGTTGGCAAAAGAATCTCCGCAAACGATTCAACAACTTGAAAAAAAGTTGGAGTTGAAAAGCATCTCGCCGCAACTGAACGAACTTGCACGGAAAGGTTTTATCATCATCGAAGAAGAAACACACACGGTGAAAATGAAACCGAAGTTGGAACAGTTCATCCAAATCAATGATGAAGAAAAACAACAATGGCAGGCATGGCTCGGCGAAATCGAATCAAACAAATCAGAAAAGAGATTAGCAAAACAGGTTGCCGTCGTTCGTACCTTGCTTGATTGGAAAGCGGATGAGCAACCTTCGGTCAGTCAATTTCTAAAACTCACACGGGTTTCATCTTCAACAATTACTACGCTGAAAAAGAAAAATCTCCTCACGCTCGCTAAGCGCGAAGTCGAACGCAAGTTGGAGTTTGAATCGTATGAAGCTGCACTCGGCGCGCAGAATGTTGTTTTGAATCCGCGCCAACAACACGCGCTCGATGCAATCCGGACGGAAGTTGAAAAGAATGCGTTTCACACGTTTCTCTTGCACGGCGTAACAGGAAGCGGTAAAACTCAGGTCTATATCGAAGCGATTCGTGATGTCCTGAGTCGCGGCAAAACAGCGATTGTCCTTGTACCGGAAATTGCATTGACGCCGCAAATCGTTCAACGATTCCGGTTTCATTTCGGAGATAAAGTGGCAACGATGCACAGCAGAATGTCGCACGGTGAACGGTACGATGCGTGGCGGCTGACGCGTGAAGGAAAATATTCCATCGTTATCGGACCACGCTCGGCGTTATTCGCTCCGTTAAAAAATATCGGGTTGATAGTTGTGGATGAAGAGCACGAACCCTCATTCAAACAATATGATAAAACGCCGCGTTACCACGGACGGGATGTCGCCATCATGCGTGCTCTGCACAGCAACGCGGTGGTTGTGCTTGGTTCAGCAACGCCTTCGTTTGAATCGTACAACAACGCGTTGAACGGAAGATACACCCTGCTCGAACTTCCCGAACGCGTTGACGATGCGAAACTTCCGCCGATTGAACTTGTTGACATGCTCATCGAACGGAAAAGAAAACTTTCGGAGTTCCGTGAGCAACGCAAAGCCGCGTATCAAGCCGATGCAATCAAAGCAAAAGAAGAGAACAAAAAATTCGAGAGCAATTCGATTTCTGATATTCTGAAAGAAAAGATTGAGAACCGCTTGATGAAAAAAGAGGGAGTCATTCTTTTGCAAAATCGCCGCGGCTTCGCGCCGTACATCGAATGTCCCGAGTGCGGGTTTGTTCTGATTTGCAAGAACTGCAACATCTCGCTCACGTATCACATCACGAAAAAACATTTGCGCTGTCATTACTGCGGTTCGGTAGAGCAACCGCCCGATGTTTGTCCGCAATGCGACAGCACGGAGATTTCGTACCGCGGCTTTGGCACTCAGCGGGTCGAGCAGGAATTGAAAGCGCTGTTTACAAAAGCAAAACTCATCCGCATGGATCTGGACACGACCACGCGCAGAGGTTCGCACGAAGAGATGCTGAGAAAATTCGGCGAGGGTGAAGCGGATATTTTGCTCGGAACACAGATGGTCGCCAAAGGTTTGGATTTTTCCCGCGTTACGCTCGTCGGAGTGATTTCCGCCGACACACAAATGTTACTTCCCGATTTCCGTTCTGCAGAGCGGACGTTTCAATTACTCACGCAAGTTGCCGGACGTTCGGGTCGCGGCATTCTTGCAGGCGAAGTCGTCATTCAAACTTCGCATCCGGAACACGAGTGTTTGCGTCATGTGTTGCTTCATGATTTTCGTTCGTTCTATGATGAAGAACTGAAATCGCGCGAAGAACTTTCCTACCCGCCCTTCTCCCGGTTGATGCTGATTGAATTTAAAGGAAAGCACGAAGAGTTGGTGATGAATGTTGCCGATGCATTCCGTGCAATTCTGAAAAAATACAGTCACAAGTTTGCCGTGCTCGGTCCTTCGCCTGCCGCGCTGCCGAAACTGAAATCATATTTCCGTTGGCATTTGATTTTGAAAGCGCACAAATCCACCGACCCGAACGGACACGATGTTCACCACGCAGTTGCAAGCACGCTCCACGAATACCGGAACACATCGCAGGGGAAAAGTAAATCAGTTATTATTTCTGTTGATGTTGACCCGACGGGAATGATGTAGCCTTTCGGAGTTAAAAGTTATAAGTTATAAATTAAAAGTGAAACGTTTACTACATACTCTGCGTAACTCTGCGTCTACTTCGCGCCCTTTGCGGTTAAAACAATTTTGAAAATTGTTCTGCACTTGAAAAGAACAAAATCATTTAAACTTTTCACTCTATCAATATGAAGTTCTTATACAGTCAATGGACACCCGACTCAATGACCGACGAGCAACGTCTCCAAAACCTGCTCTCGCTTTTCAGTTACATGGTCACGAAAACCAGCGGCGATGTCGAAGAAGCGCTTGATTGGCTCCGGCAGATTGCGCGTGAGTATGGCATCTTCGATGAGAACATGTCGCTCGAAGATTTGATTGAGAAGTTGAAAGAACTTGGACTCATCGAAGAGATTGACGGCTCGCTTCAACTCACCACGCGCGGCATCCAACGCCTGCGCAAAGATGCCCTCGATGAAATCTTCAGTTCGCTGAAGAAAGGGATGAGCGGAAGTCATGAATCGCCGCAAACGGGCGACGGAGTGAACCGCCTGAGCGAGACAAAAAAATGGTCGTTCGGCGACCAACCCACGAACATAGACCTCACCTCAACGCTGACAAACATGTTTAAACGGGATGGAATTGATAACTTTCAAATGAAAGAGGAAGATTTGGAAGTCTATGAAACCGAAAACACAACCACGTGCGCAACCGTGCTGATGCTCGATATTTCCCACTCAATGATTCTCTACGGTGAAGACCGCATCACGCCGGCAAAGCAGGTGGCGATGGCGCTGACCGAACTCATCATGCAGAAATATCCGAAAGATTATCTCGCGCTTGTTGTGTTTGGTGATGATGCAAAGTTGATGAGCATTGCCGAGTTGCCGTTTCTCAATGTCGGACCGTACCACACAAACACGCGTGCCGGCTTGCAACTTGCGCGGCAGTTGCTGAGACGATGCGGCAAAGCCAACAAACAAATCTTCATGATAACAGACGGAAAACCCTCAGCCATCCTCGATGAGAACGGTCGTCTCTTCAAAAACTCCATCGGACTTGACCCGCGCATCGTGAACAAAACACTTGATGAAGCGGTAACATGCCGCCGCGAAAAAATCACCATCAGCACATTCATGGTCGCCCGCGATCCGTACCTGATTGATTTCGTGGAAGAACTCACGAAAGCAAATCATGGACGTGCGTATTACTCCACACTCCAAAATCTCGGTGAGTTTATATTTGTGGATTATATACGGAACCGGAGGAAGAGGTTTGGGATTTCATAGTCTTGTGCAAATAAGCGAATAATTTTATACATTCATTCTACATGAACGTACTTTACCTTGATTACAATTGCTTTCAACGGATGTTTGATGACCAGAGACAAATCAAGATTCAACTTGAGTCGTTAGCCTGTGAAGAAATCTTTAGAAGGGCAGAGAAAAAACAGGTAAAATTAATTTGGTCATTTATGCATGAAGACGAGAATAGTCTTTGTCCGTTTCCTGAAAGAAAACTTCTGGTTGAACAGTTGTCATCTCTTTGTAATATTAATGTCGTTTTGAACGAAACGATTTTTCTTGTAGCAAAGAGTTATCAGCAAAAAGGAAATCTATCATCAAAAGATGCAATCCATGTCGCATGTGCGGAATATGCAAAGTGTAAAGTTTTTCTTACGTGCGACATCGAATTGATTACTCGCTCAATAAGATTACAACTTGATTTTCCGGTTTTGAATCCGTTAGATTATGTTAGCAAAGGAACAACCTTATGACAACCAAAACAATGAACGACACAGAAATAAAATTTAAGGGTATTGAAATACTGAATAAAAATCTCGGGCCATCCGCGGCTTTACGGTTTCTCGTTCTGCTACACCGGGAGCCAACGGACTATGTTGAAATTTCTAAACGACTCTATGATGGTCAAACAATAGAAGAGATTTTCAAACGAGCAAAGAAACAGAAGAAAAAACCTGGTTGAAGGCCGTTCTTTTGTTTTACAGTGAGAGAACTTACCAAAGCAAATCATGGACGTGCGTATTACTCCACACTCCAGAACTTCGGTGAGTTTATTTTTGTGGATTATATTCGGAATCGGAGGAAGGGGCTTGAGACTTGGTAACCAAGCGGCAACCCTGTGAAGGTTTCATCTTGCCGAACTTTCTAAATCAGGAATTCAGGTCGCTTGTTTTTGTACAATAAAACCTTCGCAAGGTTATTTAAGAAAGATATTCTTCAACACCTTCCCACCCCTTGAAGTCGGAAACTCAATCCCCAACAATGAAACAACTGTTGTTGCAAGGTCAACAACCCTTACTTTCAAAGCCCAAGAATAATATTCACCGCATGAGCAATGGCTTGCATGGAAATTCTATCAAGTTGTCCAACTGTCTTGATAATTCTTCGTTTATCAATGACTCGTATTTGTTCACACAATACGACGGAGTTTTCTGCAATGCCACCGGTGCCCGCATTCAAAACAACATGAGATGGTAATAGTGCTTTTCGAATCTTTGTTGTCAACGGGACAATGATAGTGTGAGGGCTGATGAGATTTGCTTTATCAATTTGCAAAACAATAACAGGGCGAATGCCAGACTGCTCGGTTCCAACCACTGGGTTGAGGTCGCATAACACAACATCTCCGCGATGAATGGCTACCACGCAACTTCCCCGCGGGCTAAGATGTTTTCGTATTCTTCGAGATTCCGAAGATAGTCAGGAAAATCCGACTCGATATTTTCAACCGGCATTCTCTTTGAAATCAAAAATTCAACAAAGTCATTGACTTCCTGAATCATCGGTTCAGGCAAACGTTGGATGTTCGAAATTGTTGATTCATAAACAGTCATAAGTTCTCCTACATTTTCTATTAAGTGTAACAAAATCCTTTCAGATAATCAAGTCATTTTTGTATAACTATTTCTGAGCGAACTTTTCCCGCGCTCGATGCCGGAAACTCAATCCCCAACAACGCGGCAACGGTCGGCGCTAAATCTATCGGAGAGGCATCGTCGGCAAACGTACCGGGAGTGATGTTATTTCCAAAGAAGATGAGCGGAACGTGCGTGTCGTATTCCCACGGCATTCCGTGGTTCGTTCCGTCTTTCGCGCCGTCGAGAATCCAATATGGTTTGAAGACAAACATCAAGTCGCCGCATCGGGGAGGATAACAAGAAAGTTGAACCTGCTCGCGAAGTTTGTTGGGCAGAGAATTCTTCTCCAAATCATCGAG
The DNA here is from genome assembly GCA_016212665.1 of Ignavibacteriota bacterium. NCBI lineage: Bacteria > Pseudomonadati > Ignavibacteriota > Ignavibacteriota bacterium. The sequence goes on along the minus strand of JACREZ010000022.1, from coordinate 26,489 downwards.
CGTGTAGGAGGCGAACACCGGCAATCTTCCCGGCAGTGAATCTTTCAATATTTGCAGGATGGAGTTTTCGTCAGTGTGACGGTATTTACTAATGAATTCCTTGTTGATGTAAATATTATTCTCCACCACTTTTTCAATCCACAGCGATTCTGCCGCATTGAATTTGTTGTTGAGAATATTCATACACGCTTTCTTCACGCTGTCGGTGCCGATTCTTCCGGCATCGGCGCGGGAATCTTTCTTCAATATATATTCGGGAATCGGGGCGATGCCATGGTCGGCAGAAAGTGCAATCAGACAATTGTACAAGCCGAACTGCGTATCCAGAAACGAAAGAAACTCTGCAAGATACGCATCGGTGCGGAGAAGATTATCAAACACTTCCGGGCTGTGCGGTCCGTAGTTATGTCCGATAATATCCGTTCCCGAAATGCCCACGCTCAGCATGTCGGTGACGCAGCGTGTGCCGAGCGATTCTGCAAGAACAGTCGTACGCGCAAACTCAAACAGCGCTTCGGTAAGAAACGGAGACGTTTCGAGCGCGGTGTAATACGAGTCGGTGAGTTTTGTTCTGTCCTCTCCGCTCACGATGTGTGGAAACGTTGTTCCCATTCCCGCATAACTTGATTCGTATTTGTTCGAGTCTTCATCACAAAGCGCTTGTGCGAGTTCCGGTTTTAGCAACTCCCACTTCTTTCCGAAAAATTTCTGCATGAATCCCGACGCGTTAAACTTCGTTACCCACGAAGGTAATTCCTTGGTGTAATAGGTTGAACTCACAAAACCCGACCCATCGCTCCAATACGCAGTTCCGAATTTTCCGGCTGTCAGAATTGCCGCGCGGTCTTTGTTGGAAACGCCAATCACTTTCGAGCGGAAGTTGGTAGAGAGTTTCAGCATGTCGCCGAGCGTGTACGTTGTCAATGTACGCGGCGATTTTCCGGCGCCTTCTTTTCCTACAAGTTTTTCATTCTCATCACCGACACAGTTCACAGTTTTCTTTTTTGTTCTGTCGTACCACGCGTTCCCGACGATGCCGTTTAGGTCAGGATTCGTTCCGGTTGCAATTGCCGCATGACCGCACGCTGTTTTCGTGTATGCGTACTTGTAATTCGTGTTGATGAAGTTCGCTCCGTTCTTCATCAAATAGTTAAATCCTTTATCGGAGAAGTAGGGGGAGAATCGTTCGAGATGTTCGTAGGGGAGTTGGTCAACGACGATGAGAACAAACAGTTTTGGGTTTGTGTTTTGTGTTTCGGGTTTTGCGATTTGAGATTGGAGATGTGAGCTCTGAGCGAAGAGCAGAGAGCAGAGAGTTAGGAGAAGGTAGATGCGTTTCATGAGAGATTGAGTATTGAAAATGAGTGGACAAAGATAGAGAAATTTCCGGTGAATGAAAATTGAATTCATGGAATTTATTTTTTTGAATTTCACACAACTATTTTGCATTTTTACATCAACATGAAACGAAGTCATACAGCAAATCTTTTAGGTCGTTACATTGTAACCGATCCCGGTATATGCGATGGTCAACCGACATTCCGCGGAACCCGCATCATGGTTTGGCAGGTTCTCGATATGCTTTCAAAAGGGAAAGCATGGGAAACGATAGTTGAGGAATGTCACCACAGCATTACAAACGAAGCCATTGCAGAAGCAATCAAACTTTCCGGCGAAGCTTTTATGAAACACTCTGATGAGTTTATCATAAAGCAAACAGCGGCGTGATTCTCCTTGACGAAAATATTCTTGAGAGCCAACGACTCTTTCTCAAACAACGAAGAATACGTTTTCGTCAAATAGGTTATGAGGTTGGGAGGAAGGGAATGAAGGATAATGAAATTGTGGACTTTCTGATGCGACTTCGTCAACCAACATTCTTCTCTTCTGACAGACATTTTTACAAACGAATCCTCTGTCATTCCCGGTACTGCCTCGTGTTTCTTGAGGTGGAGCAGTCTGAGGCGGCGTTGTTTGCGCAACGATTGCTTCGGCTTGATGTGTTCAACACCAATGCAAAACGGATGGGGAAAGTTATCCGTGTCTCTCATACGGGCGGAAGTGTTTGGGAGGTAAAATCAGAAAACGAAAAGCATTTCACGTGGGAAAACCTCACACTCTGACAAGTTTTGTGTTTGAATTTCACACAACTATTTTGCATTTTGCATCAGCAATTCAGCAACTCACATGCTTCTCCTAATTCCCGCAATTGAAATAAAAGACGGTAAATGTGTTCTCACACCGAAGAATGACCGCGGCGTTGTATGCAGTGACGACCCGGTTGAGATGGTCAAACTATGGCGGAAAGAAAACGCCAAATCACTGCACATCACCGATGTTGACGGTGCGCGTGAAGGTTATCCGGTGAATTTGCGATTGATTCGTGAACTGACGAGAGCGGTGGATATTCCCATCGAACTCGGCGGCGGCATGAGAACAATAAATGATATTCACGAAGCATTCAACAGCGGCGTGTATCGCGTAACCATCGGAACGATGTTGCTCGAAAAACCGGAAGACGCGGCGCGGGCAATCGAACATTACACCGCGAGTAAAATTTCTATCGGCATCAATGCGTCGCAGGGAAAGGTAACAATTCATGGCGGGCAAACTGACTCCGGATTGACCGCTGTCAGCGTTGCGCTAAATGCAAAACAATTAGGTTTTCGAAGAGTGATTTACAAAGATATGATAAACGACAACGGACGACGCGTTCCGAATTTTGCCGGCATCAGAATGTTAGCCGAAACTATCGGCATGAGAGTGACGGCATCGGGCGGTGTTTCTCATCTCGAAGATTTACTCAAATTGCAGGAAATGGAAAAGTTGGGGGTGGATTCGGCCATCATCGGTCATGCATTGTACGAGAATAGATTTTCCTGTCAGGCAATCTGGCGGACGTGTGAAGCAGAAAATTATCCATACACAGCGAGGTTGAGCGCATGAAGATTACTGTCATCGGACATTTGTGCATGGATGTCATTCATCATGCAGACGAAACAGAAACGCAAAGTTACGGCGGAATATTTTTCTCCGTTGCCACGCTTGCGAATTTGCTGAGCGAAAACGACACCGTGCTTCCCGTGTTCGGCATCGGTGATAAAGAGTACGAGGAATTCGTCGAGCGGCTGAAACAATATCCGAATGTTGACACATCCGGAATTTTCAAGTTCAACGGACCAACGAATCAGGTGCATCTCTATTACAACGGAGGTGATGAGCGAACGGAATGTTCAAAGCATATCTCCGAGCCGATTCCGTGGAAGAAAATCAAATCAAAACTTGCCGTGGACATGGTCCTGCTCAACATGGTTTCCGGGTTTGATGTCACACTCGAAACGTTGGATGAAATCCGGATGGAACTGCGCGACGACCACATTCCGCTCTACATGGATGTTCATAGTTTATCGCTCGGCATCAGAGAAGATTTTACGCGTGTACGCCGTCCGCTTGAAGCATGGCGGCGTTGGCTCTTCATGCTTCACGGAGTGCAGATGAATGAACAGGAAGCGGTGGGATTAACTTCAGAGAATTTTGATGAGACGACACTTGCCAAACAAATTCTCGCATTGAATACAAAAGTGCTCACCATTACGCGGGGCGAACGAGGATTCTCATCTTTTATTGATGACCGAAAACATGTGAAGCAGGTTGACAGTGCAGGCATCGCTCCTGAGTTGGCAAAAGATTCTACTGGCTGTGGTGATGTTTTTTCTGCAGCGTACTGTGCGAGGTATTTGACTTCAAAAAATATTCAGGAATCTCTTGACTTTGCCAACAGAGTTGCGGCAAAGAAAGCACAGCATCCCGGTTCGCTCGAAATTGATATGCTGAAAGAATTTAGGGAGGATAGTATATGAGTGCTTTTACCTCTCGACAAAAGAGTCATTGCGAGGTTGCTTTAGCTACCGAAGCAATCCCACACTCAGTTCTATATACTATTGTGAGATTGCTTCTCCCGCTAAAGCGGGATCGCAATGACACTGAATTTCAAGGATGACGTTGTATGAACATTGCATTGATCGGCTACGGAAAAACGGGGAGAGAAATTGAACGGCTCGCGCCGGAACACAAGATGAAGATTGTGCAGATTTTTGATGAAGAGAACAACAGCGGCGCATCCGGCTTGACGAAGCAATCGCTGAAGAATGTTGATGTGTGTATTGATTTCTCAACGCCGCATGTTGTTGTGCAGAATATCGAAGCAACGCTTTCGTGCGGAAAGAATATTGTCGTCGGCTCTACCGGTTGGTACGATAAATTGGACGACGTAAAAAAGTTGGTGATGAAAACGAAAACCGGATTACTGTACGCCGCAAACTTTTCGCTTGGGATGAATATTTTCTATCACGGCGTCAGTGTCATTTCCGAGTTGTGCGACAAATTTCATTTTTATGATGTTGCGATTTCGGAAACGCATCACACGCAGAAACTCGACGCGCCGAGTGCGACGGCAATGGCGCTTGCCCACACTGTCATGCAGAAATTCAAAAGCAAGAAATCTATTTTGCAGGAATCGCCGAAAGGAAAAATCAAACCGGAGCAATTGCAGGTGAGTTCGATTCGGCTTGGCGGCGTGGTAGGTAATCATCGCGTCATGTTTGATTCTGAAGCCGACTCCATCGAGCTGGTTCACTCGGCAAAAAACAGAACGGGGTTTGCTCACGGAGCGCTCATTGCCGCTCAGTGGCTCAAAGGAAAAAAAGGTGTTTATACAATGAAAGATGTTATTACTTCAATGCTATGAAAAGAACAATTCCATTTCGCGGAACAGGAACCGCTCTTGTTACTCCATTCACAAAGAATGATACGATTGATGAAGGCGCGCTCAAACAACTTGTCGAGTTTCAGATTCAAAACAACATCGAAGCGTTGCTTCCCGCGGGAACGACCGGGGAGAGCGTAACGCTTACCGACGATGAAATCGTTCGTGTCGTTGAGACTGTTGTTGTGCAGGCAAACGGACGCGTGAAGATATTTGCAGGAGCGGGAAGCAACTCAACCAAGAAAACAATCACACTTTCAAAGCGCGTTCTTGCCGCAGGCGCGGATGGCGTTCTCATCGTCGCGCCGTATTACAACAAGCCAACGCAGGAAGGATTCTTCCAACATTACGCGGCAATTGCCGATGCGATTGACGCTCCATTCATCGTCTATAACGTTCCCGGAAGAACATCGAGCAACATCGAAGCGGCGACCACGCTACGCATAGCCGAGGAAATTCAGCAGGCGGTTGGCGTGAAAGAAGCATCGGGAAATTTCGGTCAAATCATGGAAATTCTCAGGAATCGCCCGAAAAATTTTGCTGTATGGTCCGGCGATGATGCTATCACACTCCCGATGATTGCTCTTGGCGCGGATGGCGTTGTCTCTGTCGTCTCGAACGAAGTCCCGAAAATGTTTTCCGATTTAGTTCGATTATGCTTAGCAGGGAAGTTCGAGCAAGCACAGAAACTTCAATACAAATTATTAGCGTTGATGAATTTCAATTTTGTTGAATCGAATCCGATTCCCGTTAAAGCCGCGCTTGCGATGATGGGAATGATTGAAGAACGGTACCGGCTTCCGTTAGTGCCGATGAGTAAGAAACATCGCCCGGCGTTGAAGAAAATTTTACAAGACTTAGATTTGATTTGAAATGATCCTCCAGCAAATCATCGAACATCTCTACGAACAGTCACCGGAAAAACTTGACAAAGATGATGCTCTCCGCGCTGTTCATCAACTGAAAGTAGCGCTCAACGGCGGAGCGGTTCGTTCTGCCGATAAACATACGGGAACGTGGCGGGTGAATACGTGGGTGAAGAAGGGAATCCTTCTTGCGTTTCGTCTCGGAACATTGAAAGAATTTTGCAACGATTCCTGTTACAAGTATTTCGATAAAGACACAATGGCGTTGCGCCACTTTGAGTTGAGCGACGGAGTACGAATTGTCCCGGGCGGCTCGGTTGTTCGTGACGGAGCGTTCGTTGCGCACGGTGTTGTGATGATGCCACCGTCATACGTAAACATCGGCGCGTACATTGATGAGAACACGATGATTGATTCACACGCGCTTATCGGTTCGTGTGCACAAATCGGGAAGCGGGTTCACGTCAGCGCGGCGGCGCAAATCGGCGGTGTGCTGGAGCCAATCGGTTCGATGCCTGTTATTATTGAAGACGATGTATTTGTCGGCGGTAACTGCGGCGTGTATGAAGGTGCGCTCGTCAAACGTCGAGCCGTACTTGCCTCGGGAGTAATACTCACCGGTTCGTCCGCTGTGTATGATTTGGTTCATCAAACAATTTTGAAAAAGACAGCCACTGAGCCATTGACGATTCCTGAAGGCGCAGTTGTTATCATGGGAAGCCGTGCAATTGAACAACCGTTTGCAACCGAACACAAACTTTCCATTTCCACTCCTGTCATTATCAAATATCGAGACGAGAAAACCGACGCGGCAACGGCGTTAGAAACCTCGCTGAGATAAATCATGCGCGTTCTCATCACCGGCACGAATGGTTTGCTCGGACAAAAACTTGTCGAGTTGCTGTTCCGATGCGGCAACTATGAACTCCTCTTAACTTCGCGTCAGGAACAATCGGTGTTCGATGAACATTCGTTGAAGTATCGTGTAATGGATATTGTCAGCAAGCGGGAGGTGAGAACGGTGATAGATGAGTTCGAACCGGAAGTGATAATTAACTCTGCGGCAATGACGAATGTTGATGCGTGCGAAACCGAGCGTGCGCAGGCATGGCAATCGAATGCGGCGGGTGTGGAAAATTTAGTCTATGCTTCGAAACTTGTCGGCGCGAAATTCATTCAACTTTCTACCGATTACGTGTTTGACGGTAAGACGGGACCGTACGATGAATACGAACGACCGAATCCAATCAACTATTATGGCAAGACAAAACTTGCGGCAGAAAATATTGTCCGTTCGAGCGGCGTACCGTTTGCCATTGTGCGAACATTGTTCTTGTATGGAGCCGGAGTTCGTTCTCGGGCAAATGTTGCGTTGAGAATTTTAGAAGCCCTCGTCGCCGGACAACCGTACAAAGTTGCCGATGACCAATTCAGCAACCCGACATTGGTTGATGATGTTGCATTTGGAATACTAAAAATCCTCGAAATGAATTCTACAGGAATATTTCACATCGGCGGACCGAAATGGATGAGCAAAGCAGAGTTCGCTTTGAAAGTCGCCAAGGCATTCGACTTTGACAAGAAATTGATTCAACCGACGAAGACTGCCGCGTTGAAGCAACCCGCCGCCCGACCGTTGCGTTCGGGATTTATCACACTCAAAGCAGAAACAACATTGGGATTGAAGACGACAAGCATCGAGCAAGGGTTGCTTGTATTGAAAAGTCAGATTCAACACTTCAATGAAGAAGATGAGAGTGAGTAATCCCGGAAAGTGAATTCACAAAATCAAAATTGTTTTGTATTTTGAACTCCTAAGTTAGAAAATACAATCGTTCATTTTGCAAATTGAAATCAAATGTTAGACGTAAAATTCATTAGAGAAAATCCACAAGCAGTAAAAGAAGGAATTGCCAAGAAAGGCGATGTTGACCGCGTTGATGAAATCCTGAACCTTGATGCGAAACGAAGGGAAATTATTCAACAAGTAGAAGTATTGAAGGGGCGGCGCAACACAGTTTCGGCGGAAGTCGGAAAGTTGAAACGAGAAGGAAAAGATGCAAGCGCAGTCATGGCAGAGATGGACAGCGTGAAAAATCAAATCAAACAATTTGATGATGAACTTGCACTGATTGAAACAGACCTGAACAAATTGTTACTCACAGTTCCGAACATTCCGCACCCCGATGTTCCTGTTGGAAAAACTCCTGAGGACAACAAAGAAGTTTCGCGTTGGGGACAAATTGCAGAGAACGATTTCGTGATGAAGCCGCATTGGGACTTGGTTCAGAAACTCGACATTATTGATTTCGAGCGCGGCGTGAAAATAACCGGAGCGGGCTTTCCAATCTATAAAGATAAAGGAGCGAAACTACAACGTGCGTTGATTAATTTCTTTCTTGATGAAGCCGCAACACGCGGCTACAAAGAAATCCAACCGCCCCTGATGATTAACACCGCAAGCGCAACGGGAACCGGGCAACTACCGGACAAAGAAGATTTGATGTACACGATTCCCCGTGATGAATTTTTTATGGTTCCGACCGCGGAAGTTCCGGTGACAAATATTTTCCGCGATGAAATTCTTTCCGAGCAACAATTGCCGATTAAGTTCTGTGCGTACACTCCATGTTTCCGGCGTGAAGCCGGTTCGTATGGGAAAGATGTTAGAGGATTGAATCGTCTTCATCAGTTCGATAAAGTTGAACTTGTAAAGTTTGTTCATCCGGAAAAATCGTATGACGAACTTGAATCGTTGAGAGAAGATGCAGAGCGATTGCTTCAACTGCTCGGACTTCCTTACCGCGTTTTATTGATGTGTACCGGTGACATGGGATTCACTCAAACAAAAAAATATGACTTGGAAGTCTGGGCGCCCGCTCAAAAACGTTGGCTTGAAGTTTCATCCATCAGCAACTTTGAATCGTTTCAGGCGCGGCGTATGAATATTCGATACAAACCAGCAAGCGGCGGAAAACCGGAAATCATTCATACATTGAACGGTTCGGGACTTGCGTTACCTCGCGTTGTCGCCGCGTTATTGGAACAGTATCAAACACCCGAAGGAAAAGTTGTTGTACCGAAAGCGCTACACAAGTACACGGGGTTTGAGGCGATTGGGTGATTTATTTTCATTATTGCCAAGTTTAGTTACCTTAGAAAGAAACAGGTGAATTATGAACAATCGAATATCGGTAAATCCAACCATTTGCCACGGCAAGCCACATATCGTTGGAACGCGCATCATGGTCTCACAAGTGCTCGAACTCTTGAGTGCTGGTAAATCGTTTGGAGAAATTTGTTCGGAAGATTACTTTCCTGATTTGACGGCGCAAGACATAACGGCGTGCATAGAGTATGCAAACAAACTGGTTGTCAATGAAGATGTTGAATACGTAGTCTAAACGCTGTGAACATTCTTGCTGACCATTGTGTGTACGGGAAAACTGTCCGCCTTTTGAAGGACGCAGGACATCGTGTAGTATGGCTGAAGGAAATTGCCGACCCCGCCTCCCCCGATGATATAGTGCTCTCGCTCGCATCTTCCTCAAATTCTGTCTTAGTTTCCAACGATAAAGACTTTGCTGACATTGTAAAGTATCCGCCAAAAGAACATTTGGGAATTATCGTACTCCGAATTACACCGGAGAATGAGGACAACGTTCACTCGTCTCTTCTTGCATTTCTTGAGAAGAAAACAATCCAAGAAATTCAGGGAACTTTGGTTGTCATCCGCGGCGATAAGGTCAGAATCAGGAAATAGCAATTATTCTTTGGTACGATGCTATGCAAAGTTTCGAGCAAGAAATAAAAGACTTCTTCACCAAATACAATCTCCGTTTCGTTGACGGGACTAACTCGTTGGAGGAACTCGACTTTGCCCTGCCGGATTTCAACGTTCATTTCGATGTGAAGGAAAAGAAACAACATTTCACCATGAGCAACTGGAAGGAAACGGACATTCCGGAAGAACATTTTTTTATTCTTGATGATTTGGCGGCACGAAAAGTTTTATTGAAAGCGCCCCGCTCGTTTGTGTTAATACGCGACTCTGTCAAATCTCCTGTCTTTTATGTCTATTCAATTATTGATTTGCTTTGTATCCCGAAGAAACGTGTTCGTCGTGCGTTGGAGAAGAACACACGCACGTTCAAAGGTAAGTGGCTGATTGATTTCAGACACGCGGCAAAGTTTGAAACATTGGAACACGCTGTAAAATACATGGTGAACTATCCGAAACAGTTCAACATGATTTTCAAAGAAGCAATTGATTGCTGGGGAACGTACGAGGGTGAACAAATTCAAACGGCAGGAATACCACGCAAGCCGAAACACTGGGAAGAAGATTTGAAAAATGCTAAATCGTAGTTGCTTGATTTTGTGCCGGATGTTTCCTAACTTCATAATGCTATGAAATACTCAGCCATCAAACGAAAATACAAAAATCAGTGGGTGTTGCTGGAGTGTACCAAAACGACGGATGACTACAATATTCTCGAAGCAGAAGTTCTGGCACATTCTAAAAGAAAAAAAACAGTAGAAGATAAAATGTCTTCTTTCATGAGCCAAAGTAAAACTTTGGCAATCGAATACCTCGGCACCGTTCCAAAAGACATCGCATATATTTTTTGAAGACGTTTAGACTCAACCGTTCAGGAAGATTATACACAACTTCAGCGTATGTAAAAGGCGAGAAGGGGCAAATTATTTTTTCACTTTTGTTGGATACAGGAGCTTCGTTTACACTTCTTTCCGGCAACGCGTTAGAGAAATTGGGATACGAAATTCATTCGGGTAAAACACGTTATCCTATTGTTACAGTGAATGATAAACTTACAGTTCCCAGAATCTCGCTACAAAAATTTTCTTGTCTGGGATGCACACTCGAACCATTCAAGGTTCTCGCTCACGACCTACCATCGTCTGCAAGAATAGATGGTCTCTTAGGAATGGATTTTCTTACGATGTTTGATTTTACCATCAACACACGGCAAGGAATAGTTACCGTTCGATAGGTAAAGCAAGTATGTCAAAAAGAAAAATGAAAGAATTTGGTGTAGCGCCGCGCGTCGGTTACAATTCCGATGAGTTTTACAAACGCAATCTCTATTCAAAAAACAAGACGCAGGAATCAAAAAGCGATTCCGAAAATATTCTTACCGGAGATGTCCTTGACACGGTGCTCTGTCATGATAGCCGTACGATGATTCATCTTCCGGACAACTCGGTTCATTTGATGGTAACATCGCCCCCCTACAATGTCGGAAAAGAGTATGATGATGACTTATCGCTTGACGATTACAGAAAGTTGCTTCACGATGTTTTCAAAGAAACGTATCGTGTCCTTGTGCCGGGCGGACGCGCCTGCATCAACGTGGCGAACTTAGGACGGAAACCTTACATACCGGTTCACAAATTTATCATTGATGAAATGGAAAAAATAGGATATTTGATGCGCGGCGAAATCATCTGGGACAAATCCGCGAGTGCTGGAACTTCGACGGCGTGGGGAAGTTGGAAATCAGCTTCGAATCCGACGCTACGCGATGTGCATGAGTACATTCTTGTTTTCTCGAAAGAATCGTTTGCGCTTACAAAAGGAGAGAAGAATAATTCAATCACCCGCGACCAATTTCTTGAATACACGAAAAGTATCTGGTCGTTTCCTGCTGAGTCAGCAAAGCGAGTGAAGCACCCTGCTCCGTTTCCTGTTGAACTCCCATTCCGGTTGATTCAACTTTATACATTTGAAGGCGATGTTGTCCTCGACCCGTTTTCAGGAAGCGGCACGACATGCGTTGCCGCGTTGAAGTCGCAACGACATTTTGTCGGGTATGATTTGAATGAAGAGTATGTGAAGATTGCTCAAAAGCGAATTGCATCTGAGCGTGATATGTTTTCAAAAGAATAAAAATATGAACCACGACGTAACAGATTTCCGCACACAAGTTCTCGAACGAAGTTTTCAAATCCCTGTTCTCGTAGATTTCTGGGCTGAATGGTGCGCACCTTGCCGGTTGCTCGGACCAATTCTGGAACGGCTTGCACAGAAAAGCGGGGGCAAGTGGGAACTCGCAAAAGTGAATACGGAAGAACTGCCTGATATTTCCGCCGCGTACGGAATTCAAAGCATTCCGAATGTGAAGTTAATTTCTCAAGGACAAGTTATCGGTGAGTTTTCCGGCGCGATGCCGGAACACATGGTTGTTCAGTGGTTGGAGAAATACCTTCCGAGTAAAATCAAACAGGAACTGGAGGAGGCAAAATCTTTTTTGAACAAGGGAAAGATGTTTGATGCACAACTCCTGTTGCAAAACATTCTCGCGGAAGAACCGGAGAACATCGAGGCGAAAGTTTATCTCGCCAAAACACTTTTGTTTGACTCCCCGGAAGAAGCCAATAAATTGATTGAAGGAATTGATGAACCGAAGTTCAACGAAGTAACCGAGACTATGAAAATCTTCTCGCGCATATTCGAACTTGAATCCGATTCAAGCGTTCTTCCCGATGCAGAAATCAAACCAAAGTATCTCGCGGCAATTCAATCCGTTCGTTCACAGGATTTCGATTCTGCGTTGGAACAATTCATAGATGTCATTCGCGCCGACCGTTACTATGACGATGACGGTTCGAGAAAAGCATGTATTGCCATCTTCAAATATCTGGGGGAAGAACATCCAATCACACTAAAGCATAGACGGGAATTCGGAAGCGCGCTGTACGTATGACTTAGGATAATTCTCACCCCGCTTTTCTAACCCCTCAAATACACTCCGTTTTTCACCAAATCAGCATTTGTATATTATTCTGAAACCACGTATCTTTTCAGAACAATATTCGTATTATTATCTATTAAACTGTATGATTGACTCAATTGACCGCACAATACTGACAATGTTACAAGCGAACGCCCGTGTCGCAAATTCGGAAATTGCCAAGGAAGTCGGCATGGCTCCTTCCGCCGTGCTAGAGCGTGTACGAAAAATGGAAGCACAGGGCATCATCAAAGGATACACCGTAACGCTCGATTCGCGGCAACTCGATTACGGACTTGTCGCATTCGTGTTTGTAAAAACCGATGATTCTATCGGCGAAGTAAAAACAGCAAAACTCCTGGCAAGTATTCCCGAAGTTCAGGAAGTTCACCATGTTGCAGGTGAAGATTGCTTTCTCGTGAAAGTCCGCTCGAAGGATACAAACCATCTTTCTGAAATTCTTCGTGAGCGATTTGGAAAAATTAAAACATTGCGCTCTACGCGGACAACCATTGTTCTCGATACAGTCAAAGAAATATCAACCCTCTTTTTGGACATCAACGAAAAGGAGAAATAATTATGAATGAAAAACAACACAAGACAAAAATCATTGCCGCGTTTGCGGCGGTTTATATCATCTGGGGAACGACGTATCTTGCAATTCGATTCGGCGTGGAGACTATTCCGCCATTGTTTATGGCAGGAGTTCGCTTCCTCGTCGCCGGTATTATCTTTTATCTTTATGCAAGATTGAAAGGAATGGGTTCGCCCTCTCCAACCCAATGGAAACAAGCGGCAATTGGAGGCGGTTTACTGTTCCTTGGAGGAAACGGCGCGCTCACATGGGCAGAACAATATGTCTCATCCGGATTAGCCGCGTTGTTAGTTGCTTCCATTCCTCTGTGGATTGTTCTCTTCAGCGCGATGTATGGAGAAAAAGCGACCCTGAATCTCAGAACGTTCCTCGGCATCGGTTTGGGAATTGCCGGAATTGTTCTTTTAGTTCGACCGGACACAATTGCCACTGACGGAAGTTCGAGTTTATACGGTGCGATTGCAGTTATCGGCGGTTCAATCTCGTGGGCGTGGGGAACTCTTTATACAAAGAAAGCAAAACTTCCATTCTCTCCTGTTCTCACTTCAAGCATGCAAATGCTGGCGGGAGGAATTATGTTGATGCTCGCGTCGCTTATTGCCGGAGAACATCAATTATACTCAGTGGAAAATGTTTCGACAGTTTCTGTGCTTTCTCTGTTGTATTTGATTTCATTCGGTTCGATTGGATTTATGGCGTACATCTTTTTGCTCGGAGCGACGACACCATCACGCGTTGCAACATACGCGTATGTTAATCCGGTTGTTGCGGTGTTTGTTGGATGGTTGTTTGCCGGTGAAGTTCTGACGCAGACAACCTTCATTGCGGCGGCAATTATCGTTGTTGCTGTTGTGTTGATTGTAACAAAGCGCTCATCAACCGAAAAAGTAAAAGCCATAAAGGAACAATTGAGCAAAGACCGGGAAACAAATCAATCTCTCATAACAAGAATGTGGCATGGAGTAACGCCTGCTTCAAAAGCAGAAGAATATCTCGCGTATCTTCGTCAGACGGGCGAGGACGATTGCAGGAAGACAGAAGGAAATCGCGGCGTTGTTGTCATGCACAATATTCAGGAAGATAAAGCGCACTTTCTCTTTCTCTCGTTCTGGGAATCGTACGATGCGATTCGGAAATTTTCCGGCGAGAATATCGAGTGTGCTGTGTATTATCCGAAAGACAAAGAGTATTTACTGGAACTCGAGCCGAATGTCACGCACTACGAAACATACGGGCAGAACGTTTGTATTTGTAATGCCGCTGTCTGATTATGTTTGATTGATTACAATGAGGTAAAAATCAACTTCAACGCGGCGATGATGAGAACGACACCAAGAATTCTTCTCAACCAAAGTGACGAAAATTTTGTCGCCCCCAACTGAGAGCCGATTACGCCACCAAGAATTGCCGCAAGTAAAAACGGAAGGAAATTTCCGACAACGAAGTTTCCTTCCACCTGTCTTCCCAGTAATCCCGCAACCGAATTAACAACAATAAATAATGCAGCCGTTGCTGACGTTTGTTTTGCCGTCGCCCATCCCATCAACAAGATTAGCGGGCTAAGAAAAATTCCTCCTCCGACTCCGACAATTCCCGAAACCAATCCGATGATTGCGCCTGCTAAAAGAGCAACTGACAAAGAAGGAATTGTTTGAGAAGTTTTTTCTTTTGCTTCGACATGAATGATGAGCCGGTACGAAGCGAAGAGGAGTGCCAAGGCAAGTAAGATTGTATATGATTTGGCAGAGACATCCAGCATCCCTCCGAGAAATGCCAATGGAATTGAACTGAGAAAAAAAGGAAGCGTAAGTTTCCATGAAAAATGTCCGGCGCGAAGATAGAAGACAAACGCTATACTCGCTACGACAATATTGAGCATAAGCGCGGTAGTTGACATTTCTTTATGTGCAACGGCAAACATCGAAAGTATTGCGAGGTAGCCCGAGGCTCCTCCATGTCCAACGGATGAGTATAAAGCCGCTACAATGAAAAAAACAGAACAGACAATGAGTGTTGTTGAAAAAGTGAGTTCCATAAATACAAATTGATTTGGGAAGATAATGAAAAACTCATAAAAAGATGGAGTCCACCTTTATTCATAAGAAGTAAAGAATTTTGAGGATTGATAATTTCGATAAGCTAAGGTAGGCTCCATCTTAACAATGGAAGTGTGGACGCTGCTGGGATCGAACCAGCGACCTCCGCCTTGTAAGGGCGGCGCTCTGAACCAGCTGAGCTAAGCGTCCAATCAATGAAAAATTCAAAATGAAAAAAAATCTACAGACGGTAACCCTTTTTGCATTTTTCCTTTTTCATTTTGCATTGGTGAGCGGGAGACGGGGATCGAACCCGCGACGTCAAGCTTGGGAAGCTTGCATTCTACCGCTGAATTACTCCCGCAGTACTGCAACGGCTTGCCAATATACAAAAATCAATCTGTTAATTCAACTCACTTGGTTTTCTTCTCTTTTCTCAATACTATTGCTCTGCAAACTATTTAGAAGTGCTAACAAGGATAACCAATGAAACTAATTCCCTTTTTCGTAACAGCGTTGATGTTTTTGTTCGTTTCATTTCATTGCGATGATGTTCCCGCGGATGAGGAAAAGACGCTCACGCTCAGTTCACCGAACGGCGGAGAACGATGGCAGATAGGAACCATGCAGACGATTCAATGGTCGTCGAGTAATGTTTCCGGTGACGTGAAAATTGAAATCTCCTACGATGATGGCGTGTCGTTTTCGAAATTATTTAACGGAACACCGAACGATGGCGAAGAGCGATGGTATGTAACCGGAACGGTTTCAACGCAAGCACTGATTCGTATTTCAAATTTGAACGAGCCCTCAATACGGGATGAAAGCAACGGCGTGTTCGAGGTGTTTGAAATTCTTCCCGGACCGAGAAACCTTGTTGCAACAGTTCTTACCAGCAGAAGTATCGGTTTGCAATGGCAACAACGGTCAAATAACGAACTGGGGTTTATTGTCGAGCGGAAAACAGGCGTTGACGGAGTGTGGGGCGAACTTGCGCGCACGGGAATTGATTCACTCACCCACAACGACATGAACCTCGTCGCGAACCGGCAATATTTTTACCGCGTTCGTGCGTACACGAACGATGGAGTTTCCGGCGAAACGAATATCGTTTCAAAAATCATTGGCTGGATTCAACAGCCGAGCGGAACAGACCAGCCGTTATTTAGTGTCGCATATGCAACTCAAACAACAGGAATTGCTGTCGGACAAAACGGGACAGTTTTGCGCACAACGAACGGCGGCGATGAATGGATTCAGGTTGCAAGCAATACGGCAAACGTGTTGTACGGGGTTTCCTTCGCGAACGCGACAACAGGAGTTGCCGTTGGCGCGCAAGGAACAATACTCCGAACCACCGATGCCGGCGCAACATGGTCGGCACAAACATTTGGAGGAGCGAACTATCATTTCAAGGGAGTTGATTTCGCGCCACTGAACACCGTGTACGCAGTTGGGTTTTATACATCGCAGACGACAAATGTGCGATGGGGAATTATTCTTCGTTCGGTAGATGGCGGGCTGAACTGGTCGCGCTCGTTCGAAGAACAACGCTACGATTTTGAAAGCGTTTCATTTGCCGGAGTGAATATCGGGACAGTGGTCGGAGGTTACGTCCAGAATGGAGGCGAAGCAATTTTTCACACAACCAACGGCGGGCAAATTTGGGTGAACCAATCAGACACGATGAACAGTAAATTGCTGGCAGTTCATTTTCTTGATGTGAATACCGGAACGGCTGTTGGAATTCAAGGAACAATTAAGCGAACGCTCAATGGCGGCGGAACGTGGACAGACCAGGTAGTTTCGATCTTAAAGTCGTTCAGAAATGTTGCCTTTGCCGATGCGTTGCGCGGAATGGTCGTCGGTGATGACGGGGCGCTGTATCGTACAACCGATGGAGGTGCAAGTTGGATCTCCCGTCCGACGGGCTATACTAAACATTTCGACGGACTCCATCTTCAAGATGCAAACACACAAACCATTGCCGGCGCCGATGGACTAATCATTCGTACGGATAATGGCGGGCAGTAGTTGAGATGATAAGTATATGAGTAGTTGAGATAATGAGTAGATGAGTAGATGAGATGATGAGTGGTTGAGAAATTTTATCTCAACTACTTTGTACTTTCACCCGCCTGCGGCGGGCAAGACTACTCAACTACTTTACAACTCAAACTTCTTTCCACGCACAGGCATCTCTACATGATTGAACCCAAGTCCGTTCAATCCCCGCCTCAGTTTCTCTTGTCGCTCCAATTCACCATGTACAAGAAAAATCTGTTGTAACTGATTTTGGTCAAACTTGGTGATGTACTTCAACAATTCGTTTCCGTCTGCATGTGCGGAGAACGAGTTGAACACAGCCACCTCCGCTCGCAGTTTGAAAAACTCTCCGAACATTTTCACTTCAGGAAATTCCTCCACAAGTTTTCGACCTAACGTATGTTCTGCCTGATAGCCGACAATCATAATCGTGTTGCGGGCGTCTTCAATATTGTTTGCAAGATGATGAACAATGCGCCCGGCTTCGCACATACCCGATGCGGAGATAATCATGCACGGTTCTTTCTTATCGTTGAGTTGTTTTGATTCTTCTGCCGTGCGAACATAGTGTAACTGACTCAAGCCGAGCGGGTCGTGATGTTCGAGAATGTGTTTGAGCGTTTCTTCGTCGTAGCACTCGCGATGTTTACGGAAAATCTCGGTCGCATTAATCGCAAGTGGACTATCAATATAAATCGGGAACGACGGTAAGTTATTTCTGTCTTTCAACTTGTGGAGAGCATACACGATGTCCTGCGTACGCCCGACGCTGAACGCCGGCACAATCACTTTTCCACCCCGCTCAAATGTCCGGTGAAGAACGCTTGATAAATTTTTCTCCATATCATCGGGAGAATCGTGAAGAATGCCACCGTACGTACTTTCACTGATGAGTGCATCAACGTTTCCCATGAACTGCGGGTCGCGGATAATCGGCATATTCCATCGCCCGATGTCGCCGGTGAATCCGAGCGTTTTTGTTGTTCCGTTTTCTTTGATGGTGAGATGAATAGACGCAGAGCCGAGGATGTGTCCGGCATCTACAAACTTAGCGCGGACATTCGGTAACACATCGAACTCCTTGTTATAAGAAACTCCTTGAAAGTTTTCCAACGCACGCGTCGCATCTTCCGGTGTGTACAACGGCTCGACCGGAGGTTCATGCCGCTTCGCATGTTTCTTGTTGATGAACTCCACATCTTTCTCCTGAATATGCGCGCTATCGGCAAGCATAATTCTGCATAAATCAAGTGTCGCGTTTGTACAGAAAATTGGTCCCACGTATCCTTGCTTCACAAGTCCCGGCAAGTTACCGCTGTGGTCAATGTGAGCGTGTGAAAGAATCACCGCATCAATAGATTCCGGGTCAAAGGGAAATTTCCTGTTTCGTTCTGTTGATTCCGCTCTTCTGCCTTGAAATAATCCGCAGTCGAGAAGAATACGTTTTCCGTTTACGTGAAGAAGATGCATTGAGCCGGTTACGGTTTGCGCGGCGCCGAGAAATTCGATTTCCATAATAGTGTTGAGTGAATCTGTTCTGATGCAGGAGAGCGGGTTAAAACAAATTCGCCACGCTCAAAGTAAAGTAAAATCTGCTTGGCTCGAAGAAGCGATATGTTACATCGGCACGAATGATATCGAATATTCTGTTGATACCAATTCCCGCTTCTGAATACACGCCGTCAAATGTTGGTAACTCGTTCATCCACGTTTTTGCAAAGGAGCCGTGAACAAGTAACTCGATATTGTTTCTGTAGAGAAAGGGAATATCAAGCGCGAGAAACGGAACACTCCGGAAGTTATGTTCAATGGTAAGCATGACGAACCGGTTGCCGGAAAATTCTTTGATAGCCGAGCCGCGAAGAACGCCAAATGGCGCGTAGCCGCTTGCGCGTGAATCAAGAACAAACATTCGTTGAAGTGGAAGCACGCCGGAAGAAGTTCCGGCGCTTAACTTCATGCTGAACTTGGGAGGAAACAATAAGTCGGTGGCAAATGTTTGCACGCTCCATTCGAGAGAAGCAAGGTAGCGGGTGAAATCAAAATCTCCGCCGGTGAACGATGGCGAAGAGTGTTCGACCGAAAAGTTAAACGCGTCGCGCGAAACCAATCCCAACGGAATTTCCTCCTGACCGAACCGAAAATCAAAATTGATGCTCTGCAATTTTCCTTCATTTATTGATAGATTCTGCCTGAAAACCTTGTTTTTTGAAAAAATACTGAAGTCGGTATTGTTGAACATCGAAGTATGGTTCTCACTCACCAATCCTAGTTGAAGTGAAAATTGTCTCGTCGGGTTGAATGTTGTAAACGCACGCCAACCTGTAGCGAGAAGATAATCGCAGTAATCATTCTTGTCAATCAACGACATGAGAGAAATTGCAAGCGAGCCATAGTAACCGCCGTCGGGAATATTGTCCAACTTGCGATAGACATCCGCTCCGATGCCAAGACGCTTTTTGTTTGACAGAAAATATGTTGCGCCGAGATTGTATTTGAATGTTGTGTCGGAAAATCCGTAGCCCGCGGAAGCGCGAAGGGAAGTTTTGGGCAACACAGTGTCCATCTCAATTTTTCCGCCAAGAAAAAATCCTTCCACGCGGTTGAACCGCGCATCGAGATGTTCGATGACAGAACCGGTTCCGTCTCCGCCAAGCGAAGCAAGCGGACCTTTCGGTTCAAATTGCTTCTCGAGCGTTTGTGTGCTATCGAGCGTAGCATACGCCGTTTGCTCTTCGCTCGTGAGGGGAAGAATTTCATGTTCTTTCCAGAATGTCGAGTCAAATGTTGTAGCCGCTGAATCAACAACAAGGCGCGGCCTCTTCATCACGCTGTCGGGAACCGGAACGTTCACAGCATAATCATAAATTGCCGATGTTTGTTCGATGCCAATCTTCGGCATCGTAATGCCGATGATGCTGACGCTCAGACTTCCCGTGATGCGAATATCGCTCGGCATCCAGAACATTGAATCGTACAAAGAAAACTGCTGACGATACCGCAGTTCGATATCTTTGATGAACGGAATGTTGAACGTTTCGTTCGGCACAACATCTACACCCATCACCGCGAACGTTTCATCCGCAATGGTGATGATGCCATCGAATAACGGTTTGAGGCGCGTTGTCGGCGTCATCCTGATTTTATACACCTCCACCCCGTTGACGACTGAGGTGCCGATGAGTTTGTAGTCATAATACTCCAGTGCATCGGGTGCGGTTGGTCCGACAAAACGGTAACCGGATGATTTGTTGTTCACCGACATTCTGAACAAGCCGATTTCATCTTCATTGAAGTTGACAATGCCGCGCACCGCCGCAAAGTTTTCATCAAGCGGGATATTTTGTGTCTGCCGTTTTTGTTTGATGACTTCCCGAAGCGTATCGCCGCCGAGCATGGTACCTGTTGAGTAGGCTTCCGTTATGCTTGCGATGGAAGTATCGCTCCGAAGCGTTTGCCGCGTGAATGCTTCAAACCTGTATGATTTGAGTTTATTCATCCACTTCCGTTTGTTGGCAATCGCTTGCCGGATGATTTCAATGGCGGGGTCTTCTGCCGAAACAACAAGTTCGGGAATTTGAACGGGCGATTCTTTCAATCGAACATGATGAGAAAAATTTGAAACGATGTTCACGCGCAATGTTTCCGGCTGATACCCAATCAAACTGAAAACAAGTGTGTTGTTTCCCTTCTCAACAGAAAGCGTGTATTGCCCGACCGAGTTCGACACCGTTCCGAAGGAAGTTCCGACAACACGAATATTGACTGAGGCAAGTTCTTTACGTGACGAAGAATCTATCACCGTTCCGCTAAGCGTAAATCGTGTTTGTGCAAGCGCTGTGTTGAATATCAAAGCCCAAAACACGAAATTCAAAACAGAAACCCTCATTTCAACTTTTCCAGTTCTCTCTCCGTCCTGAACGTGAGCCAGTTTTTGAAATCATATTCTTCTTCGAACTCCAGCACGCGTTCAAATTCTTTTTTTGCAACGACGGTGTTTCCTAATTTCGAGTGACACACACCGAGTTGATAGTGCGACCACGGGAGAAGCCACAGTTCACTGCCGACATTCATTGCAAGAACGTTATTGAAGTGTGAAAGCGCTTCGGCATAGAGTTCCTGTTCCATCAATAATTCACCGATGCCGATGTGCGCTTCTGCGCGATGTATTAATGAAACGCCCGCGAGCGTTTCAAGTGTGTTGTACAGTTCCTTTGCTTTTCCGTAGTTGCCTGCTTTGTAAATATTCTTTGCAGTCAGAAGAATTGAGTCGGCAACTGTGATGGGCGATTTCAAAAACGCCTCTGATTTTCTTGATGAATATTTATCATCGCCGTGTCTGTGTTCAGCGGCGATTGATGCACGGTAATGTTTGAGCGCCTGTTCACGCCTTCCGCTCAACTCGTAACTCACACCGATGCGATGATGCGCTGTCGCCTGATAATTCTCATCGTGGTAAATGGCAAGGAATGCTTTGTACCCATCAATGGCATTCTGAAAATTGTTCAAACGGTAATTACATTCGGCTAATTTGTAGAGGGAAAGCGGTTTTAATCCTGGTACGGTCCCCTTGTCTGATTCGACAATGTTTTGCAAATGTTCGCGTGCGGAGGTGACATCGTTTCGCCGCATTTCCCAGATAGCGAGTGTGAAGGAAATAATCGAATTATTCGGAAAGCGTTTGTTCAAATTGACAAGGAGCGATTCGCTTGCGACAAAGTTACCGCTTTGCCACGGAAGAAATTGCGCGAGATAATATTGTGCTTCGACGTTGGTGAACATTCCCTTCTCCAGCGCGATGCGGATTTCTTTCACTCCGAGATTTGCATCGCCATCTACACCGAGAATGGAAATCACCCATTGCAACGCTTTCGGAGCGAATGCGGCAAAGTAGTGAAATGTTCCAAGTCCGAGATACGCATCGTATGCCTTCGGATTTTGCTGAACGGCATCGGTGAAATAATCGAGACTTTTTTTCCCGTCCCAGGCGGCTTTGAGATAACTTTTGTGCCGCGCATGGGCGAATGCTTTGTAGCCGTAGAGTGTGCCGAGGCAGGTGAGCGCATCCGCGTCCGTTTCATTGTCATCTTGATATTCTTCCGCCGCTTCGATAGAATTCTCCAACATGGGAATCAGTTCGTCATAGAGTTGGTCATCGTTGGCGAGAGAAAATCTCCAGAACAAAATCGTTGCCTTGCTGACATGCGGTCGCGGGTGATTCGGTTCCAATCGTAATGCTTCTTCAAACTTCGCGTTGGCTTGTTCGAGCTCGAAGTTATACGCGAGATTTAATCCTTCAAGCGTGAGAGTGTGGATTCGTTCAAGGATTGTTTTTTCTGTTGCTACAGAGAGTTGAGGAAAAAGAAGCGAGAGTGCGAAGGACAAGAAAAAAAATAAACGCAGAGGGCGCGAAGAAGGCTCACAGAACGCAGAGTTGTTCACCAAGATATTCTTCGTGTTCACTTTGTGACCTTCGTGGTTAAAAATATTTAGTTCCATTCTTTGAAAGCGAAATAGACAGCACCGATAATTAACGCAAATGAAACAATATAGTTCCACTTCAGTTGCTCTTTCAAATAGAAAACAGCAAACACACCGAAGACAACAAGCGTAATGACTTCCTGCATGATTTTTAGTTGGGTAGCCGAAAATTGTCCGTGCCCGAGTCGGTTTGCCGGAACCATGAAGCAGTATTCAAGAAACGCAATTCCCCAGCTTGCCAACACGACTTTCCACAGCGCGACCTCTTTGAATTTGAGATGCCCGTACCATGCAAACGTCATGAAGGTGTTGGAGACAAGAAGCAGAACAATCGTAGTCATGAATCAATGAAAAATTAAAAGTGTAAAAGTAAAAGTGTTATGCCGTAAACGAAGAAAACGAACGGTTAAAAGTAAGGGAAAATGAAGGGAGAAGCAAAAAGGAAGTACGAACGAATCAATCAACTATGCCGTTTCGTCGAAAACTGCAAATGCAGTTCCTTATCAAAAGCACTGTATCGCTTTAACAAACATGTGGTCTTGAGGTTTACAGGATTGGAGGTTTGAAACACTATGACTGATTCGATTACTCTCTTTCCGGTGGGTGTACGTTTTCAGGCAGAAACGAACATATCACTCGAAAAAGATCGTCAGCCATTGTCAGAGCAAGTTCAAATTCTCTCTGAGTTGGCTCTAATGTAGTGCCCGGGTAACGGAACAATGAGACATACGGAGTGAGATACTCTCCCGCTTCGTTCCACTGTAAAATACGTTGATCAACTTCTCCTGCAACAGAAAGTAATTCTTCGATGTCATGAGTTTTTTCGAAAGGTTGGTCGTGAAAAACGAGAAATCCTTTAACGGCTTTTTCTGCAGCTTGTTGGCAATGATAAATTGCTACATCGAGGAGCGGGTGTTCCGATAAAGCAAGTGTGCGTGCGGCTTCAAGATCGTGAGAAGCTTTCGTCAACCAGTTTCGAACAAGTTCCTGTTTTGCGTCAACCATACAACAGCTTTCCTTTTTCGGCAACAGCGCGCTCTAAAGAAGCGGGGACCGAGAAATACCGGTCAAACTCTGAACGTGTTTTTACGAGAATATCTTTTGAAACCCGTACTCCTCGCAAACAACGATACGCACGTGAGGCACGACGTGCAGGCGCTTCAGTGCTTTGTTCTACAATGACACAGATATCCACATCGCTATCATCATTCGGCGTTCCCCATGCATGCGAGCCAAACAGGATAATCTTATGCGGCTGAAATTCCTCAACAAGTCTCCGAGTGATTTCTTCAAGCAATTCTTTTGATATGATTTTCATGCGACTATAATTTACAGTTTATCTTTACTATTGGCAAGAGTCCGAAGCTATCTCCGCTTTGTCGAAAACTGCAAATGGAGTTCTTCGTTGAACGCTTCGAACGCTTCTTTATCGAACAACACAAAGCGAATGAGCGTGACGTACTTTGTTTTCTGCAAGAAATCAATGGCTTCGGTGAGCATCAGCTTTGCACAATGGTGAATCTCGAAACCGCCGATGCCGGTACCAAGCGCAGGAAAACTGAGCGATGAAATTTTCTTTTCCTCGGCAAGTTTCAAAGTGTTTCGTGTTGTAGTTTTGATTTTCTCTGCATCGGTGTGTAGATCTTGTCCCATGACTGCGGCGTGAAAAACAAATTTCGCTTTCAGGGTTCCGGCAGATGTTGCAACCGCTTCCCCGATTTCCACCGGGCCTTGCATGATTGCCTCCTGTTCAATCTTCTGTCCTCCTTTTCGTTTGATGGCGCCTGCAACGCCTGCGCCCATCCACAAATGATTGTTCGCCGCGTTGACGATTACTTCTGTCTCCTGCTCAGCGATGTCCCCCTGTACAATCTCCAGAAATCCTTTATTAATTTTTAGTTTTGACACTTGTGTAAACTTTCTATGAAAAGGTGTTAGGTCATAGGTGAAAGGTAAAAAGAAGATTGTGGATTATAGATTGATGATTGACAATTTACAATTGACTATTTACCGTTCATAATTATTCTCTCGGTCCAAGATACCTTGAACAATTGTCCTATCACCTAAAATCTTTCACCTTTTACCTGCGTTTAAGAAGCATCCGTTGGCAACATAATTCGAATCGTTGTCCCCTTCCCCATCTCGCTGTCAATTTCAATTTTGCCGTGGTGGTCATCAATAATTTTTTTCACGATTGCCATGCCGAGCCCGGTGCCGTGCTTCTTGCCGAATGTCATGAACGGCTCGAAGATTTTTGCTTTTACTTCTTCAGGCATTCCGGTTCCGGTATCAACAAACTCGATAGCGATTTGTTTGTTCTTCTCAAACGTGTTGACCGTCAGCGTTCCACCGTTCGGCATTGCGTCTGCGGCGTTGCCAGCAATGTTATAGAAGACGCGCATCAATTTGTCCTGATCAACTTGTACCATTCCTTTGAACTCGGTGTTCTGGACGAGTTGAACATTTCGCTTTGTCAAATCTTTTGCAATGAAGAGGAGAACCGCATCCATCACTTCGGAGAACTCGCACTCCTGAATGTTCATCGAACTGACGCCGCGTGTGAAATCGAGAATTTCCTGTGTCATTTTCACAAATCGGTCAACCTGCGAAATCATTTCGTCTGCCATCTTCTTGGTTTCATCATCAATGGATTTTTTCTTGATTACCTGCGCATAGACACGCAACGTTCCCATCGGGTTTTTGATATCATGGATAATCGTGCTTGCCATTTGCCCGACTGCCGAGAGCCGTTCGGATTGCACCATTTGCTGTGCAAGTTGTGCGTTTTCAATTGCAATCGAGGCGTGAATCGAAAGCGCATCAATGAACTCCTCATCTTCTTTGCTGAATGTTGCATTCGCTTTGTTGAGCAACTGAAACACACCGATGATTTTTCCATCCTTGTTTTTCATCGGCATACATAAGATTGTTTTCGTTCGGTAGCCGGTCGCTTTATCCACTTCGGGGTTGAAGCGCGAGTCGGCGTACGCATCGGGAATGTTAATTGTCTCGCCGGTTGCGGCTACGAAGCCTGCAATTCCTTTTCCGATGGGCAAACGAATTTCAACCGTTGATTCTCCCTGCAACACTTTCGACCAGAGTTCCTTTTTGATTTCATCAATGATGAAAAGCGTTCCGCGGTCTGCGGCGGTTGTGCCGGTTGCTGTTTGAAGAATGTTGGAGAGAAGTTTTTGTAAATCGAGCGATGAGTTGACAATCTTCGACGCTTCGATGAGTTTGTGCATTTTGTCGAGACGGTAAAGCGTCTCCTGAGAATAATGTTCGCCTTGTAACAGGAACGATTGATTGCTTGTCCGCAGGCGAAGACTCATCATCCGGAGGAGATTGTATGCAAAGGCGGGACACGTATCAAGAAGAACGTTAAAATCTTTTCTGTTGAGTACGGCAATCTTCGAGTCGCTCATTACGCTGACACGGGCAGAACGCGGGCGCGTATCAAGCATTTCCAGCTCGCCGAAGAAATCTCCCGCGTGCAAAATACCAAGCACAACTTCTTCGTTCATCTTTGTGACCTTGCAGATTTTCACACTGCCGGAAAGAATTAAATACATCGAGTCCCCTTCGCTTCCGTCTTCAAACACGACCTGACCGGCGGCGAACTGCATTTCGTTCAGATTCGGGAGAAGCTTCTGAAGAATTTCTTCGCTTGCCGATTCGAACAGAACGTTGTACCTGATTTTATTTATAAGCGATGCGTCTTGCATATTCATTCCCTGATATTCTACATTGTGGACGGGATAAAATAGAAAAAGCTCCTCTAAGAAACAAAGGCAAAAAACACGGCGAGTTGACTCATAAAAAATGTAACCGAAAGGGTTTGAAAATGGAGTCGTTGCCTCATAAGTTAGGTAACCCAACAATTTCAAGGAATTCGGTAGTGACTCATGCAGCAAAACAAGAATATTTACATGAAATCAAAGAACG